>JAHFCD010000454.1 GCA_023249695.1 Elusimicrobiota bacterium | reverse complement strand
ACGAGCCCGCCCGCAAGGCGCTCGGCGCCGCCGCCGCCGCCGCCATCGGCCCGGAGTTCGACATCGACGGCATGGTCCGCTCCCAGGAAGCGCTGTACGAGCGCCTTCTGGCCCAGCTTCCGCGGTGAGCTCCGGCTTGGGCAGGCCGCTGGGGATTTTTCTGCAAGGCGGGGGAGCCCTCGGCGCCTGGCAGGCCGCCGTCCTCGAAGTCCTGTCGTCCGCGGGCCTTCAATTCGACGCCATCATGGGCTTCAGCATCGGCGCGATCAACGGCTCGGCGCTCGCCTTCGAGCGCCTGCCGGAGGCGCTGGCCCGCTGGCGCGCGCTGAACGGCGGCGCGCTGAGATTGCGGCCGCGCCTGAGCCCCTTGTCGCTGTGCTCGATCGCCCCCCTGCGCGCCTTCCTGGAAGCCGCGCGCGACGACGAAGCCGCGAAGGCCGCCCTGCGCCGGGATTTGACGATCGTCACGGCCTGCCTCGCCGAGCGCGCGCCGATCAACGCGCGCTTCACGCCCGGAGGCCGCGGCGGCTGGGACGGGCCGCTGCTCGAGCACGCCGCCGCGAGCTGCGCCATCCCCCTCGTCTTCCCGCCCGTGGACCTCTCCTACCGCGGCCGCCGGCTCCGCCTCATCGACGGCGGCGTCCCGATGCGCGCCCCGCTCGACTTCGCGCCGCTGGCCGGCTGCGCCGACATCCTCGTCGTCGAAATGGTCCGCGCCGACGAGGTCGGCCGCCGCGAATGGACGCCGTGGCGGAGCATCGACCAGCGCTGTCGCGAGGCCGGCCGGGGCCTCGTCGACGAGGGCCTTGAGCCGCTTCTCCGGGCGAGCCGGCCGCCGCGCGTCCACCGGCTGGCGCCCTCGCGCCGGCTCGAGCCGATGATGCTCGACTTCCGCGCCGCCGGCCTCGCTCGGATGCTCGCGCAGGGGACCGAGGATGCGAAAAGCTTCCTCTCCCGCTCAAAATTGCTTTAATGAGCGCGCGTGGACATATCGCGCCGTTCCTTTATCAAGTGGGTGATCGCCGGAGCCGCCTCGGCCTCTCCGTTCGGCTGCGCCCCGGCCGGCAAGGGCGGGCCGACGGTTCCCGACGCCCGCCTCGGCTCCGAGACCAATAAGGTCTGCCACGACGTCCGCGACGGACTGATGAAGTCCGGCTTCCCGCCTCCCTCCAAATCCGTCGACGTCGTCGTCGTCGGCGGCGGTCCCTCCGGCCTCGCCGCCGCCGAGCGCTGCTTCGGCTCCGACTTCCTGCTCCTCGAAAAAGAACCCCACGTGGGCGGCAACGCCTGGTCCGAGACCTGGGAAGGCCTCGACTACTGCACCGGCTCCGCCTGGATGGCCTTCGACAACCCGGAGGTCGTCAAGCTTTTCGACCGCTGGGGCCTCACCTTGCCCGAGATCAAGGGCAACGACTCCGCCCACTGGGACGGCAAGTGGATCAAGGACTTCTGGAACTCCGACCCCGACTTCCCGAGCTACGCTCAGCTTCCCTATCCCAAGTCCGTGCAGGACGACTTCCGCCGGTTCGTGCGCGAGACCAGGAAGATCGACCGCGTCAACGACGCCGAGAAGCTCGACGCGATGAACTTCTCGGACCTGTTCAAGGGCTACGACGGCCGCGTTCAGCAGTACTGGGACTACTTCGGCCCCTCGAACTGGGGGGCGCGGACGCAGGACACCTCCGCCTTGGTCGGCCTGACCGCGGTGCACGAGTGGTCTCCCTGCAAGCGCAACACCTACGAGGGCGGACTCGGCATGGTCACGCGCAAGCTCTTCGCGGGCTTCCCGGAGGAAAAGAAGAAGCATTTCCTCACCGGCGCGGCCGTCTTCGCCGTCCGCAAGGACGGCAAGCGCGTCAACGTCTCGTTCATGAAGGACGGAAAGGCCGAGACCGTGTCCGCGAAGTCCGTCGTCATGTGCGTGCCCAAGTTCATCGCCAAGTTCCTGGTGACCGACCTCCCCGAGGCCCAGACCGCCGCGATGGCCAAGATGCGCTACGCGCCTTACCTCGTCTACAACTTCTGCTTCGACAAGGTCGTCTGGAACCTCAACTACGACAACTGGGCCATCGGCGCCAAACACTTCACCGATTTCATCCCCGCCGACTACGCGACGCACGCGGACGGGGGGGACCTGTCGCGCAAGCAGGTCATCACCGTCTACGCGCCGAAGACCGAGGCCGCGCGCGCCGACCTGCTCGACGACGAAGAGGTCCTCGCCGAGGCCCACGCCGCCGGCAACGAGCTGTGCGGCCAGTTCTTTCCGTCCTGGGTCGACCAGCTCAAGGAAGTCCGCGTCTACCGCCGCGGCCATCCCATGCCGATGTCCGCGCCCGGCTCCTGGTCCAAGCTGCAGAAGACCACGCCTCTCGACCATAAGCCCGTCTACTTCTCGCACACCGACAATTCCGGAACCGTCTCGGACCTTTATGAGGCGGCGCTCGGCGCCATCAAGGCCGCCGAGAAAGCTTTGACTCACGTCTAGGAGAAAATACAAATGGCCAAATACACCGTCCCCACGACCGGCGCCAAGATCGGCTACGCCAACGGCAAGCTCCAGGTCCCCGAAAACCCCATCATCCCCTACTTCCCCGGCGACGGCACCGGCCTCGACCTCTGGAAGGCCACCAAGATCGTCCTGGACGGCGCCGTCGAGAAGGCCTACAAAGGCAAGCGCAAGATCGCGTGGATGGAAGTCTACGCCGGCCTCACCGCCCTCAAGAACTACGACAAGGACACCGTCCTCCCCGAGGAGACCGTCGCCGCATTCAAGGAATTCCGCGTC
>JAHFCD010000453.1 GCA_023249695.1 Elusimicrobiota bacterium | reverse complement strand
GCATGCGTTCGGCCAAAAGATTCCTGATCGTCTCGATCGCGTCGGTGACGGGCTGCGGATCGCCGGGGCCGTTGCTGAGCAGGACGCCGTCGGGCTTGAGCTTGAAGATTCGCTCGGCCGTCGTGCCGGCGGGGACCACGGTGACCTTGCACCCCATCGCGGCGAGGCAGCGCAGGATGCCGTGCTTGACGCCGAAATCCATGACCACGACGTGCAGGCTGTCGCCGGAGGGCTTGAAACCCTCGCTCCAGGAGTAGGACTCGGCGCAGGTCACGACCTTGGCGAGGTTCTGCCCCGCCATCGAGGGCAGGGCTTGCGCCTTGGCCACGAGCCGCTTCTTGTCCCCGTCGAGCGTGGAGATGATTCCGCGCAGCGCGCCTTTGTCGCGCAGCTTGAGGGTCAGAGCGCGCGTGTCGATCTGCTCGATCCCGACGATGCCGTGCCTCTTGAGAAAACCTTCGACGGTGTCGATCGACTCGTAGTTCGAAGGCGTCTTGCACATTTCGCGCACGACGAACCCGGACAGGCGGGGGCGGGTCGACTCGTTGTCGCCGGCGGTGATGCCGTAGTTGCCGATCAGCGGGTAGGTCATGACCACGCACTGCCCCGCGTAGGACGAGTCGGTCAGAATCTCCTGATAGCCGGTCATCGCCGTGTTGAACACGAACTCGCCGCCCGTCTCGCCGGCGGCGCCGCAGGCCTTGCCGGTGAAGATGGTTCCGTCCTCGAGCGCCAGCCAGGCTTTGTCGTTCATCGGTGCCTCATTTTATCATTCTCCGACGAGAATCCTATGACGGGGATCAATGCCGAAAGTGCCTCATGCCGGTCATGACCATCGCCAAATTGTGCTCGTCGGCGGCCGCGATCACTTCGGCGTCCTTGATGGACCCGCCCGGGTGGATGATCGCGGAGATGCCGAGGGTGAACGCGGCGTCGATGCCGTCGCGGAAGGGGAAGAAGGCGTCGGAGGCGAGCACGAGGGCGGCGGGGCCTTCGTTGTCGCGCAGGAAAAGCTTCAGCTTGACGCCCGACATGTGGACGGAATCCACGCGCGACATCTGGCCCGCGCCGATGCCGACCGTGCGGTCGGGCCCGGCCAGGACGATGGCGTTGGACTTCACGTGCTTGGCGGCGGTCCAGGCGAAGCGCAGGGCGGCCTCTTCCTTCTCGGTCGGCGCGCGCTTGGACACGACCTTCCAGTCGGGGCCGGTGATCGCGCGGTCGGGCTCGGTCACGAGCACCTCGTCGCCGATCGAGCGGAGCTGGAGCGCCTGGGTCGGCGGCCGGGTCCTCACGAGAATCCGCACGTTGGGCTTTTTCGTCAAGATCTCGAGCGCCTCGGGATCGTAGCCGGGGGCGACGAGCACCTCGACGAAGCGCTTGGACAGTAGCTCCGCGATCGCGCGCGTGACCGGGCGGTTGAAGGCGAGCGCCCCGCCGAACGCGGACAGCGGGTCCGTCGCCCACGCCTTGTCGAAAGCCTGCTCGATCGTCTCGCCGATCCCGATGCCGGCCGGGGTCACATGCTTGAACACGACGGCGGCGGGGACCTCGAAGTCGGAGACGGCGTCCCAGGTGCCGGCGGCGTCGAGGAGGTTGTTGTACGACAGCTCCTTGCCGTGAATCTTGGAGAAGGACATCCCGGCCTCGGAGGCGTACAGCGCGGCTTTCTGGTGCGGATTTTCGCCGTAGCGCAGGTCCTGGACCTTGACCAGGCGGTTCTCGAGAGCGGCGGGGAAGCCGCCCTCCAGTTTCGCGCCCGCGCCGCCGGACCAGGCGCCGGAGATCATCGCGTCGTACTCGGCCGTGTGGCGAAAGCCGGTCAGCGCCAGGCGCTTGCGCGTCTCGAGGGCGAGGCGGCACTGGGCGGCGTTGAGCTCGGCCAGCACGCCGGCGTAGTCGGCCGGCGCGGTCAGGACGGCCACGTCCTCGAAATTCTTGCTCGCGGCCCGGATCAGGGCGACGCCGCCGATGTCGATCTGCTCGATGACCGCCTGCTCGTAGGGGTCCTTGGCTTCGGCCGCGGTCTTGGCGAACGGATACAGGTTGACCACGACGAGATCGATCGGCTCGAGGCCGAACAGCTCGGCCTCGCGAACCTGCTTGGGGTCGCCGCGGCGAAGCAGGATGGCCCCGTGGACGTGCGGGTGCAGGGTCTTGACCCGGCCGTCGAGGATCTCGGGGAAGCCGGTCATCGTTTCGAGGGGCCGCACGGGAAGGCCGGCCTGGACGAGCGCCTTGAAGGTGCCCGACGTCGAGACGATCTCCACGCCGAGATCGTGAAGCCCCTTGGCGAATTCCACGACTCCGGTCTTGTCCGAAACGGAGATCAGCGCCCGTTTGAGGCGGGGAGACGCCTCGTGCGGCGACGGCTTCAGGACGAACTTCCCGCCCTCGATCTTCGCGCGGCCTTCCGCGAAAAGGGCGACCGCGCGCGGGTAGATCCAGTGCTCCTGCGCGAGCACGCGGGCGGACAGCGTGCCCGGCGTGTCCGTCGCGAGCACGGGCACCGTCGCCTGCAGAACGATCGGGCCGTGGTCGTACTCCTCGTCGACGACGTGGATCGTGGCGCCGCTGACCTTGACGCCCGCGGCGACGACGGCCTCGTGAACCTTCTTGCCGTACATGCCCTGGCCGCCGAAGGCGGGCAGAAGCGCGGGATGGACGTTGAGGATGCGGCCCGCATACGCCTCGATGAGCGGACGCTTGATCTTGAGCATGAAGCCCGCGAGGCAGATGAGTTCGATGCCTCGCTTCTTGCATTCCTGCGCGAGGAACGCGTTATATTCGTC
>JAHFCD010000452.1 GCA_023249695.1 Elusimicrobiota bacterium | reverse complement strand
TTCTCCGCGAATTCGGCGAGCTCCTTCTGGGCGAGGCGGTACTGACGCTGCTCGATGAGCGCGCGCACCGAGGCGAGCCGCGGGTCGCTCAGATCCTGGGGCTTGAGCTCCTGCTTGTACTCATAGCCGTAGTCCGGGCCGTGCTCGCGCAGGTGCTTGGCCTGCGCGAGGAGCTCGCGGCTGATCTCCTCGTCACCGGTCGGCGCCCCGAAGTGGAAGGTCAGCGCGACGCGGTGAGAGCCGGAGTTGGCCGAAACGCCGCCCATCGGAAGCATGAAAGCGTAGTCGACCTGGATTTTATTGATGCGGTAAGACGCGCCCATCGTGAGCTGGCGCCAATCGTCGCTGCCGACGCCCATGGAGCCGCGGACGCCGAACTGGCCGTAATCGAGCGTCGGGAAATAACGCTCCGCGGCGACGACGAAATCGCGGCCGCTGGAGCCCGACGCCGTTTTCTTCATGCGCACCTCGCCGATCAGGCTCAGCCACAGCGACTTATACGCCAGGCCGAGGTTGATCCCGCGCTCCAGCTTGTCGCTTCCGGAGAACGCCACGTTGGGGGAGGTCAGGTGTTGGATGGCCAAGCCCATCTGCCAGCGGTGGGGAAACCGGTAGAGGAATCCGAGATCCATGTCGATGGCGCTCTTGCTTTTCGCGCCGCTGAGCACGGGATCGGTGCCCTGGCCGCAATTGATGCCGCTGCATGAATTGCTCGCCTCGGGAGGCGTCGTGAACGAGCGGGTCAGGTACTTGGCCGCGATGCCCGTCATCAGCTGAGCGCCGGAATCGCGCTCGACCGGCTTGAAGCCGTAGGCCGCCGTCAGCGTCTGCTCGGAGTAAGCGCCGGCCAACGACAGCCGGTCGAGGCCGAAGGCCAAGGTCCGGTTCTTCTTGCCGCTCCACAACGGATGGGCATAGACGAACTGCGAGGATCCGATGTCCGAGCCGTCGCTCAAGCCCGTGTACAGGCGGGAATAAGCCGCGGAGAACTGCTTCCGATCGACCTGGGCGAGGCCGGCGGGATTGTAGTGGAGCGCGTACGCGTCGTCGGCCAACGCGCCGAAGGCGTCGCCCATGCCCGGCGCGCGGGCGCCGGAGCCGGTTTCCTCGAACGCGGCGAACGCGGGCGACGCGAATAGGGCCGTCATGATCAGCCCGATCAGCGCGGTCTTCATCGCACCACCACCAGCACGCCGGATCTCGAGGTGTGATCGATCGTGATGACGTAGATATAGACGCCGTTGGCGTAGCCGCGCGGATCCCAGGCGACGAAGGTGGAATTCGAGTCGATCGAGACGGTGGCGACCTGGCGGCCGCGCAGCTCGAAGATCCGGATGGTGCCGGAGGAGTCTTGCGGATTGGCATACTGGAAGACGGCGGTATCGTTCTTGCTGTCGCCGTTAGGGGTGACGAAGCGATTGACGCTCGTGAAGGAGAAGCCTTGCGGCGCGATCGGGGCCGCGAAACCGGCGCTAATGAGGATAAGCGCCAATCCCGCGATTTTATGCAGCATTCCCAGGAAGTATATAAGGAGGCTGCGAGGAAGATGTTACGGCAGCGCGAATTCCTGACGATCGGAGCGCTATATTCGCTTAATTACTTGAGAATAACCAAGGTTCCGGTGAAGCTCTGACCTTCGCCCTCGAGCTGATAGATGTACATGCCGCCGGGCACGGCGCGCCCGCCGGCCATCCCGTCCCACTGAAGGCTGTTCTGCACGGGGCCGGCGCGCAGCTCCGAGACGACGACCCGCCCGCGCAGGTCCAGGATGCGGCCGTGGACCGACGCGTCATGCGGGTTGTCGAAGGTGAAGACGACGGTGTCGTTCTTGCCGTCGCCGTTGGGCGTGACGAAACGGTTGGAGAGGCCCGCAAGGTTGAAGTTGAAGCTCGTGACGCGCTCGACGGAACGGATCTGATAGCGTCCGAAGTACTGCGTCTCCAGGAACATGTCCTGCGTCAGCGTCGAGACCTTCCCGAACAGCTGCAGCCAGCGCGTGCCGTTCCACCAGTAGACGCTCGCGCTCTGCGGGCTGGCCGCCGTGCCGAAGGAGGAGGCCGCCAGCGAGGTTCCGGAGATCTCATAGTGGATGTGCAAGGTGCCCAGGCCGGACAGGCTGAAGTCGGGGTCGGGGGTCAGGCCGCCGCGATAAGCCCGGAACTCGAGCGACTTGTACACCCGGCCGCCGAGGTCCTCCGGATGGCTCGACGAGACGATCGTGTAGACGCTCGCCGGGTCGCCCGCCACGCCGACGAGCGGAGCGATGCGCGCGGCGGGAATCTGGAAGTAGCTCAGGTTGTCGGGGGCCACGACGATGCCGTCGAGCGTGTCCGCCGCGCGGATCAACGACGGTCGGGACAGCGAATTCGCCGAGTCGTTGTTCTCGGCGCGCACCATGTAGTAAGGCGCGGTCGCGACGGCCACGCCGGTCCAGGTCAAGGTCCCCGTCGACAGCTTCGGCGCGACCTCGGTCCAGGTGCCGAGCACGACCGTGGACGCACGGTAGACGCGGTAGGCGCTCAGCTCGCCGGCGTTCGGAGCGTTCGGATTGAGGAAGGAGGCCAGGTCTTCGTAGCGGGTGACCGGCTGCCAGCGCAAGGTCACCAGACCGCCGGCCGCGCTCACGTCGATGCCGTACGGGGCCTGCGCCACGCGCGAGGTGAGCGAGGCCAGGACGGTCGCCGACACCGCGCTCTCGAACGCCGTGCCGGCGTTGGTGGGCGCGCCCTTGTCCACCACCGAGATGCGGAAGGCGTAGGCTCCGTATTCCAGGCCGCCGATCACCGTCGACGTCGACGA
>JAHFCD010000451.1 GCA_023249695.1 Elusimicrobiota bacterium | reverse complement strand
GAAGCGCGGCGGCGCGCACGCAGGTTCGCTCGAAAATCCAAAGCCCCGCGCCGACGAGCTTGGCGGCCGCGGGCGCCGCGGCCGGGAGGCACGCGTCCGCCGCCCACAGCGCGAAGCCTCCCGCGAGCAGCGGCCCCGACAGCGGCACCAGGATGAGGTTCACGAACGGCCCGACGAGCGAAGCGCGGCCGAACACGGCGATCCACAGCGGCCACAGCGCCGCGGCGACGGCGACGCTGATCAGAAGCAGCGCCAGCGCCGCCCGCGGCAGCGCCGGCCAGCCGGCGGGCGCCGCGCGCTCCGCGGCGCTCCCCGCCCAGATGATCGCCGCGCAGGCCCCGACGCTCATGACGGCGCTCGGCGACAGCGCCGACGCCGGATCCGCGGCGAGCATGACCGCGGCCGCGAAGGTCAGGGCGGCGGACGCCGTGAGATCCCGCCCCAGGGCGCGCGCCGAGAGCGCCGCGGCGAGCATCACCCAGGCCCTCACGCACGGCGGGTCGGCGCCCGTCATCAGGGTGTAGAAGCCCGCGGCGCCGAGGGTCAGGAGGGCGCGCGCTCCCGGCCGCAGGCCCGCGGCGAGCGCCAGCAGCGCCGCCGTCGCCGCGGCGAAGCCGATGTTCGAGCCCGACGCGACGAGCAGATGAGTGGCGCCCGCGTCGCGCACCGCCTTGGCGAGCTCGTCGGACAAGGCGCCCGCGTCGCCGAGCGCGATCCCCGCGAGCAAGGCCGCCCGCTCCGGCGGCAGGCGCCGCCGGTACGCCTCCTCCGCGGAGAGCCGCGCGCGCTGGGCCCAGGCCCACGGCAGAAAGCGCGCGGGCGCCGGGGAGGAGGACACCGCGACGTCCCGCGCGTGAAGCACCCACCCGCAGCCCGCGGCCGCGAGCGCGCCCTCCTCGTCGAAGTCTCCGGGATCGCGCGGCCGGCGCGGAGGCCGGAGCTTTCCGGCGACGACCGCGCCGCGGCCCTTTTCCAGATCGCCGACCGCGCGGCCCCGCGGAAGCCAAACGAGCGCGCGCTGGACCCCCGTCGGCGAGGCGAAGGCGAGGCGCGTGCGCCAGCCCCGGCGCGTCTGCCGCACCGGCGCGTCGAGGACCCCCGCGACGGTCACCGGCCCCGCGTACCCCGCTTCCCGCCAGCCATCGTCGCGCGCGGGCGCCATCAGGCCCGCCCGGCGGGCGAGCAGGGCGGCCAGCGCCGCGGCCGCCACGGCCCAAAACAACGGACGACGAAATATCCCCATCCCTTTATACGATCGACCCCCCGATTTAGTTTCAGGCGTTTTTTCGCGTTTTAGGGGCCTGTTGCGAACCTGTTGCGTGACCTTGACCTTTAAGTGGAGGCCTGTTAAACTCCCAAAGTTATGAATAGAGGCTTACCCACTGTTTTCAGCGCCTGCCTTCTGTTTTTGGCGGCCGGCTCCGTCGCGGCGGCTACCTCTAAGGAAGCGTCTCGGGAGATCGAAGCCAAGGTCGCCCTGGAAAGCTCCCTGGAGAAGCGCCTTCAGTCCGTCTTAAAGGAAGCTCTGGGCTCGGACGATCTCATCGTGATCGTCAACGTGACGCTGCGCTCGGAGGCCAACCAAGAAGATCCCGAGGTCATGCCCGGCGTTCCCGTCAAGCAGGCCCAATCCGCCGACGCCCTGGCCGAGGCCGCGGGCGCGACCTCGCCGATGGTCAGCCGGATTTCGGCCACGGTCATGGTCGACGAAGCGCTGGAGGCCAAGGACGTGGACCTAGTCACGAAGGTGGCCACCGGCATCCTCGCCATCTCGCCGACGCGCGGCGACACCCTGAACGTCGAGAAAATTAAATTTCACAAGCCGCGCGTGCAGAATGATCCGCTGCGCTACACCGGCGTCGCCGGCACCGCGCTCTGGCTGATCTTCGCCGTCATCTTGGCGATCGTGCTGCAAAGAAAATTCCTGGGACCCCTGATCACCAATCTGCGCGACCTCAGCACCGCCGCGCTTCTGCGGGAGCGCGACGGCGAGCGGACGAAGCCGGGCGAGGCGCAATCCGCCGACGCGGAAGCCCCCGAAACGGCCGCGGCCGCTTCCGCTCCCGCCGGCGGCGCGCGCGCCGACCAGCCGTTCTCCTTCGTCGATCGCGGCGACCTGCCCAAGCTCATCCACATCCTGCGCCACTCCAGCGCCGCCGACGCCGCCACCACGATCCAGTACCTGCCGTCCGACATCGCCGCCAAGGCCATCGCGGAGCTCGAGCCGGAGGCCCGCCAGGAAGTGATCGCGCGGCTGAGCAAGGTCACCCAATTGGACGCGAGCCAGGTCCGGCCGATGGAGCAGTCCCTGCGCGAGCGCATCGATTTCCTCATCGGCGGCGAAGACAAGGTCGTCGAGCTTCTCGACGTCCTCCCCGCCGCGATGCAGGCCGACCTCCTGGCCGCCCTGCGCGCCGACAACCCGGACATGGCCGCGGCGGTGAGCCGGCGGCTCGTCTCGATCGACGACCTCGCCTCCCTGGAGCCGGCGGAGATAAAGCTGCTGTCCCGCCGTGTCCCGGCCAAGCTCCTCGCGATCCTCATGAAGTCCTCGACGGCTTTGCGCGACAGCGTGCTCCCCAAGCTCGCCCGCGGCACCCGCGAATGGCTCACCCAGGAGATCGAATTTTCGCAGGAGCCCACCGCCGACGCGCTGGAGTCCGCGCGCCGCCCCGTGCTCGCCGCCATCTCCCAGCTGGTCCGCGAAGGACGAATCGTCCTCAAGAAGAAAACCTCCTCCGCCCCTCCCCCGCGCGTCGCCGAAGCGCCGCCGGCCGCGCTCTCCTACGCCGCCGAGCCGGTGGA
>JAHFCD010000450.1 GCA_023249695.1 Elusimicrobiota bacterium | reverse complement strand
CGATCTCGGCGCAGATCGAAGCCTTCAGCTCGAAGCGGTCGCCCTTCGGCGCCCACGGATCGCCGAGCACGGCGGTCTCGATCTCGCGCGCGGGGATGCCTTTCTCGACGAGCGCCTTGTCGTCGTAGCGCAGCGCCTCGCGCAGCGCGGCGGCGACGCCCGACGGGCCCTTGACCTTCACGACGCCGACGGAGGAGCCCATGCGCGCGGGCTTGATGAACACCGGGAAGCCGAGGCGGCGCGCGGCGGCGGCGGCCTCGCGCGCGGTGCGGGCGACGGCCCACGGCACCTGGGGAATTCCGGCGGACTCGGCGACGCGCTTGGTCGCTTCCTTGTCCATGCCGGCCGCCGAGCCGAGGACGCCGCAGCCGACGTACGCGGCGCCGGTCAGTTCGAGCAGGCCCTGGATCGTGCCGTCCTCGCCCATCGGCCCGTGCAGGACGGGGAAAACGCAGTCGCGACGACCCAGCGACGAGAGCAGCTTCCACGGATCGATCTTATTCGCGCCGCGCCGAAGGCGCGAAATCGATGCCCCGCCTTTGTGGAGATGTTCCGGCGTCTCGGCCAGAAGGCGCCCGGGCGAGACCTCCACCCAGCCGTTGTCGGTCCCGATGTGGATCAGGCGGACCTTGAACCGCTTCCCGTCGAGGCTCGCGACGACGCACCGCGCCGAGACGAGGGAAACCAGCCTTTCGGCGGACTTGCCGCCGCACAGCACGATGACGGTGGGCTTCATTTCGGCGGAGTCGCCAGGGCCTTGGCGACCTTGGAGAGCAGGGCCGGGAAGCTCAGCGGCTTGAGGATGTAGTCGTCGGCGCCCGCGTTGAACGCCTCGTCGATCTCCTTCGTCACGCTCGAGCCCGTGCACATCAGGACCTTGAGGCCCTTCGTCTTCGGATTCTGGCGGATGAGCTGGACGATCTCGATGCCGGACATGCCGGGCATGTTCCGGTCGATGATCGCGAGGTCGATCGTCTTCTTGCGCAGGATCTCGAACGCCCCGACGCCGTCGGCGGCCAGGTCGAACTCGTGGCCCTGGCCCATCAGCACCTCCTTGATGAGGTCCCGGATGTACTCCTCGTCGTCGACGATCAGGACTCGCGCCATGTCAGACGGTCGGCGCGCCGAGGAGCTGGAGGACCTTCGCGACGAAGGTTTTCTTCTCGAAGGGCTTCAGCATGACCTCGTCGGCGCCGGCTTCCTTGGCGCGCGCGAGGGCGTCCGAGTAGCCGGTCAGCACCATCACCGGCGGGCGCTTTTCCGGAGGGAGGCGCTTGAGGCGAGAGAGCACCTCGAAGCCGTCCATGCCCGGCATCATGACGTCGAGGATCACGAGGCTCGGGAGGTCCTCTTCGATGCGCTCGAGCGCCTCGAAGCCGGAGTGCGCGGTCGCGATCGACAGGTTGCGGCTGACGCTCGCGAGGAACAGCATCAGCACCTCGACGAGGTCGGGATTGTCCTCGACGATGAGGATGTGCTTCTTGTGCAAAGTCTCGGAGCCGTCGACGACGGCCGGCGGCGCGTCCTTGGTCGTGATCGGAAGCTCGAGGCGGGCGATGGTGCCTCGGCCGGAGCCTTCGCTCTCGATCCAGATGCGGCCGCCGATCGTCTCGATGATCTGCTTGGACAGCGGCAGCCCGAGCCCGAGGCCCGGGTACTCGCGCGTCGGGCCCTGGTTGGCGGCGGAGAACGTGTCGAAGATGTGGGGCAGGACCTCGGGCGGCACGCCGGGGCCGTTGTCGATGACGGAGAGGCGGGCCTGCTCCTTCTCGATGGAGACGAGGACCTTCAGGGCGCCGTCCAGGGGGCTGAACTTGCACGCGTTGGAGAGCAGGTTATCGATCACGTCGCCGAGCTTCTCCTCGTCGGCCATCACCCAGACCTCGGCCTTCGGGTAGTCGGCCGACAGCTTGAGCTTGCGGCGGCGGACCTCTCGTCCGGCGCGCTCGACCTGGGCCGCGACGACGCGGTTGAGATCGACGGGCTTGATGAGAAGCTGCTTGCGGCCCTCGTGGACCTCGCGGATGCGGAGAATGTTGTTGAGCGTGGTCATCAGGCCTTCGGCCCGGTCGATGATCGAGCCGAGCGCCTTCTGCTGGGCGTCGGAGAGCGGGCCGAGGCTGCCGTCGCGCATCGTGTTCGCGTAGCCGATGACGACCGTCAGGGGAGTGCGCAGCTCGTGCGAGACGTTCGCGATGAACTCGTTCTTCATCTGGTTGACCTGGCGCAGCTCCATGTTCTGGTTGACCAGGTCGCGGATCTCGATGACGCGGCGCAGCAGCTGCCCGAGATCGGTCTGGCGCAGGTCTTTCTGGGTGATGTAGTCCATCGCGCCCTTCTTCATCGCGGCGACGGCCACCTGCTCGTTGCCGGCCGCGGTCGTCATCACGACGGCGGTTTTCGGGTGGTGCTGGCGGATCTTTTCAAGGATGTCGAGGCCGTTGGTGGGGGGCAGCCGGTAATCGAGGAAAACGAGGTCGAAGGGATCGTCCTTGAGCTTGTTGAGCGCCTCGTCTCCGTTGGTCGCGACGGCGACCTTGAGGGTCACGCCCGAGACTTTTTCGAGTTCGGAGCGCAGGATCGTGCGGGCGTCGGCTTCGTCGTCGACGACGAGGACGGAGAAGGCTTGTGAGGTGGACGTGGGCACGGCGGCATTGTAGCAGACGAACCCAATCCCGTCCAGGCCGGGGGAGCGGCTTCGTAACGACCGCGTAACGGAGGGGTTCGGGGCGGCCCGGCGGCGAATTCATGTCCTCGGGGACGGGCGGGACTGGCCCCGCCCTCTGGGGTAGACGCGACAACGAAGGCCAT
>JAHFCD010000449.1 GCA_023249695.1 Elusimicrobiota bacterium | reverse complement strand
TTCTCGGAGGGAGAGTCGTCGCGATTGATGCGCAGCGAGCTCGGCCGGAGGCGCGCTTCATCGTAGGCGCCAACGCGGCCGAAGGCGAGGATCAGGCCGGCGACGCTGAGAATCGGCGTCGCGACGGCGGCGTAGAGCGCCCAGCCGAGCTGGAGCGCGCGGAGGCCGATGGAGCCGGCGGCGCTGACGAAGAACTTCGGCGAGTTGGCGACCGGAATCAGCTTGGCCTCGATCGGATTGAAGCGGGCGACCTTGCCGTTCTGCACGTTGTCGAAGACGAGGCGCGCGGCCTCGGCGAAGTAGACGTTCGTCTTGGACCCGGGCCAGAGCTTGGCCGACGCGCCCCACAGGAAGTTCACCGGAGCGGTCACGGCGCCGATGAAGAGCCCGCCCAGGCCCGAGACGGCGTACATCACGGCTTCGGCGAGCATGATCGGCGTCCACATCACGGCGAGCCAGACGCCGTTCCATCGCGAGGCCGTCCAGTGGCGTTTGCTGAAGTTCTGCAGGCGGTCGAAGAGCACGGTGTCGCGGTGAATCGCGGTGAGCACGCGGGACAGGCCCTTCGCGCCGATCCACACGCCCTCGAACGCGGCGGTCATGCCCTTGCCGACCCAGCCCGGCAGGTGGAACCACAGCAAGGTCGCGAGCGGATAGGAGAGCCAGAGCAGCGCGGTCGCGGTCCAGCCGACCGGCGTGGACGCGGCGAGCGCGACGCCGGTCAGCGCGGCGAGGCCGCCGAAGAAGTCGGAGAGCGTCTCGACCGAGCCGTAGGAGCCGTAGCGGCCCTCGCTCTTGCCGAGGCCGTAGCGCGTCAGGCCCCAGCCGCCGATGAGCGCGAGCGCGCCCGTCCAGAGGAGAGCGGGAGCGACGGCCACGCCGAGGCCCAGGGAAAGGGACAGGGACACGCCGCCGACGACGACTCCGAGAACGGCGAGCAGCAGACCGGGCGCCGATTTCAGAATTTTCGGCGAGGACTCGCTCAGGAAGGGCATCACGGCGAGCGCCGCGCTCGTCGCGACGACGAGGCCGCCGACGACGGCGCCGAGGAGGTATCCGGAGGCGGTGAGAAGCGGCAGGCCGAGAAACACGGCGGGGGCGAGGGCGAGGGCCGAGGAGAGGAGCTTCGGCCAGAACGGCCCCTTCGGGGCGCGGGGCGCGGGGGTCATATCGGCGGGCGGCGTCGGAGGAATGCCCGAGTTCTGGGCGGAGGCCGCGGCGGCCTGGGCGATGGAATCGCCGGCGGGGCGGGCCAGCTGGCGGGACTCCTGCAGGCCGCCCCACTCGCCGTCGGCGGGCGCGGACAGGTCGGCGCCGGCGTTCAGCGCGGGCGCGCCGGTGAGGACCTCCTCGAGCTTTTGGCCGAGGCCGTTGGCGGAGGCGGGGGAAGCGTTCGCGATCGGACCCGCGTTCTCGAGAGCCAGGACGGTCGCCTTCGCGGCCGCGGACACGGTCTTCGTGAGCGCGACGGGGCGGGCGACGGCGGGCGAAATGGCGGAGACGGCGGAGACGGACGCGGCGGCCGCCGCGGGAGCCGCGGGAGCCGCGAGCGCGCGCGCCGCGGCGACGGGAACGAGGGCCGTCGGCGTCGGCGCGGAGGGCGCCGCCAGAAACGGGGTCAAGCCCAGCGCGGACGGCATTAAGGAAGGAACGGTGAAGGACATCCCGCTCGGCCCGGAGACCGGGGCGATGGCCGGGGCGGCGCCGGTCGCCGACGCGGCGGGCGCGCTGCGGATGGACTGCGCGGCGGCGTACGGGGCCAGGCCGGGGCAGGCGAGGGCGAGGGAGAAGCAGACGGAGGAGGCAAGGACGCGGCGGAGCGGGAAATGGTTCATGCTCTGATCTTACGATAACGAGCTTTTCGGCTAGAAGGGCCGTTGGTCCCATTATTTCCGGACAATGGGCCTATGCTCGTCGCGAAATGGTATTTTTTTTCCCATGAACCTCCCGCGCGGACGGCTCCGCGACGCCGCGATCGCCGCCGTTCTGCTGCTGGCCGTGCTCGCGGCGTTCGGGCCCATCCTGGGCCACGGCTTCGTCTTCGACGATTTCGCCTTGATCGTGGAGAACGCCGGCATCCGCGGGCTCGACGCGGCGCGCCTGCGCTGGATGTTCACCTCGACCTACCTGACCACGTACATGCCGCTGGGCTGGGCGGCGTTCGCCGCGGTGATCACGCTCGGCGGGCTCGAGCCCGCGGCGTTCCACGCCGCGAACCTCGCGGCGCACTGGCTCGTCACCGTCGCGCTGTTCGCGGCGACCCGGCGCCTGCTCCGGCTCGCCGGGAATCCGAAGCCGGACGCGCCCGCGTTCGCCGCGGCCCTGCTGTTCTGCGTTCATCCGTTCCAGGTGAACACGGTCGCGTGGGCCATCGAGCTTCCCGACATGCTGTCGACCCTGTGCTTCCTGCTCGCCGTGATCGTCTACCTCGGGCGCTCCTCGGCCCGGCGGTCGGCCGCGGTGTTCGGCCTGTATGCCGTCTCGCTGCTCTTCCGCTGGAGGAGCCTCAGCCTTCCGCTGGTGCTGGTCGCGCTCGATTATTGGCCGCTCCGGCGCCTGCGAGCCCGTCCCGGGGACCCCTTGGATCAGGCGAAAGCGGGCGTGTGGGCGGAGAAAGCGCCGTTCCTTTTTCTCGCGATCGCGGCCGCCTCCATCACGCAGATGGCCAAGAGCCGGGAGCTCTACGCCCCGTCGTTCGCTCCGGCCGCGGCCGCGCGCGCCCTCTGGCTGTACCCGTGGACCTTGCTCTGGCCCAAGGGTTATCACGCGCTCTACGCCCTGCAAAGCGACGGCAACTCCCCCGGCATGCCGGCG
>JAHFCD010000030.1:6729-10675 GCA_023249695.1 Elusimicrobiota bacterium | reverse complement strand
CGCCCGACAAGAAACGTTCCGGCCTTTTCGCGTCTTACGACGCCGCGGCCCGCTGGCCCGAGACCGTCGGACGTTTCGTCGACGGCCGGTTCCAGACGCAGGAAGTCGTCAACGAGGACGGAAGCCTCTCCCGGCCTCTGCCGGACTTTCCGGAGGTTTGGGTCAACGTCGAGCGCGGGGGAGGAGAAGCAAGCTGGACTTTCGACACGCGAAGGCTCCAAGGGCTGCAAGCGCCTAAACGCATCGAGAGGATTCTCTCGGTCTGCGAGAAGTTCATGGGCGTGAAAACCTTCCCGGAGACGCAGCGCGTCGATCTCTTGGCGGCGCCCCTCGCCGGAAGCGACAATGAGCTTCTCCGTAAAAAAGCGAGGGTTCTCGCCGCCTTGATCTTCGATTTCGCCGATGCCGGCGAACCGGCGACCTTCGACGGCTTATCTCACTCCGTCTCGATTCAGGAGGCGGAACGGCGGGTGGTCGGCGTTTGGAACGACGGCAAGGACTCGCGAAACAAGCGTTGGGGCCTGACGGCCTATGGGGTTCATGAAGGCAAGGACCCCATGTTCATCGCCCACTACCTGGGCTGGAACGACCGCGACGTGTTTCGAGAGAGCACGGAGGACAATTTCGACTCCACCATGAAAATAGTCGCGTTCGGCTATCAGATCAGCAACGTGGATTGGGTCTTTCATCAGACGCGCGACTCCGGCAACGGCCTGAAGTGGAAAACGTCGGCCAAGGAGAAAATCGGCGAACAGCTCATCTGGGATGGACCGGGCATCATCGGTCATGTCGGCAATACGATCGGGACCGCGGCCAAGGGCGTCGTGGACATCGCCGCCGGGGTGATCGCGGCGGCCCAGATCGTCAACCCGGGCTATTACGCGACGGTCAAGGCGGTCGGCGGCGACATCGACGTCACGGAGATGCCCAAGCGCGCCTGGAGCAACTTCGCGGGCAACGCCATCGTCCGCACCTGGTTCGATCAGGATCAGCTCGCGAAGATCGGCGTCAACGACAAGATCGCCCTGCGCAACGTGCGCGACGAGATGACCTCTCTCAAGCACCCACTGGCCGGCGCGGTTTTGTCCGCCGGAGTCTCCTTCGCGGACAACACCGTGATGATGATCCCGACCGTGGCGGCCTTCAACGCCGCGGGGCGCCTGGGACAGGCCGCGGGTTTCGTCAACACGACGAAGCTCGTTCAAGGCGGCGCCGCCGTGTATTTCACCGCCCACGCCGGCTCGGACCTGGTTTCGACCAGCCGCGACTTTGTCGCCGCGAGGCGGGATTTCGATCCGAAGGACCCGGCGTCGAAAGCGCGCTATTACGACTCCGTGGAGAATCTCTTGGTCGCGGGCGGGAACATGGGCATCATCGTCGCCGGCATGGCCGAGGCGAAATTCGCCCGGCCCCGGGCGCCCGCCGCCAAGCCCGTCGGCTCCCTGCCGGCCGCGGTCGCGGACGAGGCCATCCTGGCCTGGCTGCGAGGCAAGGGCAGCGGCGAGCCCGCCGCGAAGCCCCGAGGAGCCCTCGCGCCGGAGGAGGTGGCCGCGTCCCGGGAGCAGCGCGCGCGCCTGCGCAAGCTCGCGGAGAAGCCGAAGGGCGCGGCGTCCGAGGAGGCGCCCGCGTCGGCGCCGGCAGCGGCCCAGCGACGCGCCGCCGAGATTTTCGATGAGGGCCATGTCGCGAAGCACCTGCGCGAGCTCGAGCCCGCGCAGAAGGGAAAGGCTTCCTTCCGCGGCGGGCATCGGATGGACGCGCTTCTGGAAGGCTTCCTGGCTCATGAACATGCCGAAGGCGGGCGGAGCGCGATCCCGCTCAAGGTTCAGATCGAAGCGGTCCATGCCAACCCCGAGATCAAGGGCTCCTACCTGCTCAAATACCGGGAAGAAGGCGTCGCCGGGGGAAAGGCCTCGGGGAGCTTCCGCAAGGAAATCCTGTCGAAGACCGTCTACGACCCGGCCGTCATCCCGGACGCCGTCATGATGCGCTGGGGCAAGGAGGCCGTCTTGGACGCGGTCCGGTCCGGGAAAATACCGGCCGAGGGGAAAGGGTCGGCCTTCTGGCGAGGACGGGCCAATGACGGGACGTTGATGGAAGGCTGGCTGCGCAACGGCAAGGTCGAGACCTTCTGGCCGGCCTACGAAGGCGCCCCGGCCGGCGCCGTCGCGAATTTAAAAACGATCCCGCTGCAGCCACGGTATCAGGGATTGGGCGTCAAGTCGCGGGAAAACCCCGCGCCGGAAATTTATCTCACCGAGGCCGAGCGCGAGAGCTTCCGCCTGACCGTCAAGGACGGGAAGCTCTGCCAATCCGACGGTCGCCCCTTCGACACCAGCCGCCACAAGAGCCCGCGCGACGGTCAGCCCTCCGCCATTTTCGTCATGGACGCCCTGGGCGGCCTGTACGCCGGGCGCGCCCGCAATTCAGACGGCTTCTACCACTCCTCTTTTCTGGCGGGAGGGGACGTGGCGTTCGCCGGCGAGATCGTCGTCCGCGCCGGCGTCATCCAGCGGATCTCGAACAAGAGCGGCCACTACAAGACGCCGGAAAGCCTGTTCGGACAGCTCGTGGGCGCCCTCGGCCGTCAAGGAATCGCCTCTCCCGCGTCGATCGAGCTCATCCCGGCGCGGTGAGCCTCCCGCCCCGCGGAAAACGCCCGTTGAGCGATCCGCCTCATTCATGAAACGCCCGCGCCGGAGCCTCTGCCGGACGGGCCCTGGGCCCTTCAACCCATAAGGCCGCGCGCCCAGATGTCTATACTGCGGCATGAGAAAGAACAACGGCTTGCCGCTCCTCGTCCTGCTGGTCGCCTGCTGCGTTCCGGCGTCCGCCGCACCCGACGATGAGGCCGACTGGACCGCGTACGCCCCGCCGCCCTCGAGCGGAACGGTCGCCGTCCCGAATACGCCCGAGGGAGGCTTCGGCAGCCCGGACCGGACGCGCTTTGATGAGCAGCTGCGCGATCGCGTGCTCGATCAGCTGTGCCGGCACCTGAAGATCAAGAAAGCGCTGAACCTCGCGCCCACCGACTTCGCGGGCCTGCGACTGGGGATGTCTCGCAAGCTGGGGACCTATCCGGACGGAACCTTGGCCGTCGTGGACGATGAGGAGATACGAGCCTCCCTGCATCACACGCTCTCGCGCGCCCTCGCCGTCACGACCGGGGGCCTCGGACTGGGCCTGTCGCTGGAGGCCGGCCTCTCGGGCCACTCGATGATCGTGCGCCGCCTCAACGCGAAAAAAAGCTGCGACGAAGTTTTCCGCCTGGCCAACTTCACCGACATCAAGACGGTTCTGCCGATGAGCGCGGAGCGCGTCGCCGCGATGCAGCCGGGCGAGCTGTGGCGCGTGCCGCTCACGATGACCTTCACTCAGGGAATCTCGATCGGCGACTCGCCGGCGACGGACCTGTCCGCGTCGGTCTCCTTCAGCCGCACCGATGCCGGCGCGGCGAGCATGACGCTGTTTCGAATCGCCGACGACAAGGTCCGGCTGCGCTTCCGCGTCGATCGCGTCGTCGTCTACTCGAAAGCGGCCGGCGTCACCCAGACCTTCCCGGCCCTCGCGTTCTCCCTGAACTCGGGCAACATCCTCCTGAAGCTGCTCGATCATGAGATCGCCCGGCAGCTGAGCCGCTACACCCAGGCCTGGCTGCGGTTCGCCCAGGCCGATTCCGACGGACGACGCATCATGATGGAGTTCGTCCTGGATCCGCGCGATCCCAAACAGGCGGCCGCGGCGGCCGCGGCGCTGCGGGGTGAATTTTCGGAGCTGACGGCCTTGGCCGCCAGCCTCGGCGCGTTCGGGAGCGACGACGCGGCGGTCGAGAAGGACTACGAACGCCTGCGCGATCGCCGCGCCGAAACGTTGGGCGCCGCGGCGTTCGCGGCCTCCGATGTCTATGCCGCGAAGCTTCGGACGCTGTCGATCAATCTGCCGTTTC
>JAHFCD010000030.1:0-6719 GCA_023249695.1 Elusimicrobiota bacterium | reverse complement strand
ATCGCCTACAACGCGTCCACTCTCTTCGGCCGCGACAAGGTCACGCAATACACCGGCGCCGGCGGCGAGTACCGTTTCTATCGCGCGAACGCGAGCGCGGCCCGGGAAGGCCTTAATGTGCCGTGGGCCGGTCCGCTCGAGAAGAACAATTCCCAACGCGCCGTCGAGGCGGTCACCTTCGCCGCTCCCGGGCAGATGCACGGCGAGCCCATCGTCGTCTATATCCGCAATCAGGGCGTTCTTCGCCAATCGGGCGAATCGGTCCGCCGCGCGATCGAGGAGCAGAACGCGTTTCTCGGGCTCGCGGGCGCGCAGCGCGGCGCCGGCGGCCCCCGCTTGAGGCTTCCGACCGACGCCATCGTGCCCCCGGTGCCGGCGGCGTATTTCGATGACAGCACGACCCCGCATTTCCCTTCGGACCGGAAAGGCATCGTCGCCTTCACGTTGGTTTTCAATCAAAAGGCCGTGCGCGAGATAACGGAAGCGACTCCGGAGCAGGTCCTGCGGGCCGTGACGGCCGCGGCCGAGGCGAGCTGCAGGCCGTTCGGCGACTGGCTGATCGCCAATTCGAAAATGAAGAGCGGCGTGCCGACTTTCAGCTACCCCGACGCCCGGAGGGAGTTCCACGAAAAGAATGTCCTGGATGAAGGGACCTGGGTCCCGGCCGGCAGCAGGCCCACGGAGAAGCTCGAGCTGTTGAGCCGAAGGGCGGCCGAAATCATCGCCGACCTGGCGACGGTGCGCGCGGCCAAGACCAACGAGGCCCGCGCCGAGGCGCTGGCGATGATCATGAGCGGACGCGGCAGGAGCGAGCTGGGCTACGAAGACGCGATGATGATCCTTGTCCAGTTCGTCGATCCCATGGACCTGACCGGCGATTTCACCGCGAATCTGCGGTCCTCGAGCAAGGGCGTCGCGGACACGAACTCGCACCTGATCCTGAAGAAAAGCCGCGCCGACGTCGCGCTGCTCAAGGACGCCGGCGAGACGAAGGCCCGCTTCGCCGAGCCTTCGATCCTGACCGACTAGCTATCGCACACCGAGCCAGGCCAGGACGCGCTCGGCGGACTCGCGCGGCGAGCTGCCGAGCACGTTGTGGTCGGCGGCGCGGATGATGGCCTCGCCCTTATAGCCCGGGCATTCGCGCTGGAGCCAGCGCGTCACGAGGGGCCAGGGGACGAGCGGGTCGATCATGCCGCCGAGATAGTGGACCGGCGAGCGGAACGCCCGCGCGACGGGACGCGGGTCGGCGCGCGCGATCAAGGACAGCCGCCAGGCGCTCGCCCGCCACTCGGCCGGACCGCGGTTCTCGGCGAAGGCCATCAGCTCACGCGCCTCGTCGGCGCCGCGGCGCGCCGCGGCATTGCAGACGGCCGTATACGCGCGATAGCCCGGGCCGATGAGCCAGGCGGGCGCGGCGAGGATCGCGCGAAAAAGGACCGCGCCCCACGGCCAGGGATGCCTCACGAAGCCGCCGGCCAGCACCACGCCGTCGGCCGCGAATCCCCGCGCGACCAGCGCCCAGCCGACCTGGGAGCCGAAGGACTGTCCCAAGATCCAGCCCGAGGTCACGCCCTTGGCGGTCAGCTCCGCGTGAACCAGCTCCGCGAGCGCTTCCAAGGAGAGTTCCTCTTTCGAGTAAGAGAATTCGACGAAGCGCACGCGCTCGCCGAGCGCGCGCCGGAAGGCCCCGATGAGGCCCCAATCGCCGTGCAATCCCGGGAGATAGATCACCGTGGGCCCCGGGCCGTCGTGGACGCGCATCGAGACCTTTTTCACCCTGATAGTGTACCCGAGCAATGGAACTTTACGGCCTCCTCGATCGTATCGTAAGCGAGGGGGGATTGACAAACATACACAATGCTATATAACCCGCCGCGTCTTCGCGGAAGCTCGCGGACATCAGGGGCATCGCCCGCGACCCGGGCGGGCCCTTGGCTGCCGACCATGACCGTGCGCTCTACGGCAAAGACTCGTGAAGCGGGTCTTTGTCGATACGTCCGGCTGGTATGCCTACGCCCGCTCGGACGAACCGGCCCACGATTCGGTGCGCGAAGCGCTCGAACTATGGGAAGGCCGTCTCGTGACGACCGATTTCGTCTTCGATGAAACGGTGACCCTCGCCCGCGCGCGGCTCGGCTCCGCGCACGCCGAGCGCATCGGCGAGACCTTGCTCGATCCCGGCGTCGTCGAGCTCGTACGCCTGCTGCCGGAGGACTTCGAGGACGCCTGGAGCTTGTTCAAAAAGAACAAGGACAAAGGCTGGTCCTTCACCGATTGTTCGTCCTTCGCCGTGATGCGGCGGCTGCGGCTGTCCGGAGCCGTCGCGACCGACCGTCATTTCAAGCAGGCCGGCTTCGAGCTTATTTAGCGCGCGCGGCCCGCTTGTCGTAGACCGCGCGGGCCTCGACGGCGAAACGCAGAGCCGCCTCGTAGCGCGCGGAGACGTCGTCGGACGGCCGGCCGAGCCCGGCGAACCAGGTCAGCGGGTTCCACCAGCGGCGGCGCAGGCGCGCCAGGTTCGACTCGGAGTGGTACAGGTACTCGTGATACACCGTGTGCCCGTCAATCGTGATGACGACCTGGGGGTTGTCGGCGACGAAGTGCTCGCGGAACTCGATCGTCACGCCCGCGGGCAGCGCGCCGACGCGGCCGCGCGCCGCGGCGAGCTCGGCTCTCTCGGGCTTGACGACCTCGAGCGACTTCATGAACGCGTCCTCGCTGGGCTCGCGGCCGAGGAAGGCCTTCAGCGACTCCGCCTCCGTGCGCTCCGAGCCGGTCTCGAGGATGTCGCGGCGATAGCGCGCGCCCACGGCCGGGTTGAGCGGGCCCTCGGCCTTGAACGCCGAGAAGATGTCCTCCGCGAAGACCAAGGACCACAGGTAGGAGTAATAGCCGGCGCCGTAGCCGCCCATCAGGTGGCCGAAGCTCGCGGCGGAGTTGCCGCCGGGCGCGGCGGGCATGCCGGTGATCTCGGAGACGACGCGGTTGAACTCGGCGGACGGATCCGACGGCACGAGCGCGTGCAGGGCCATGTCGGCGGAGGCCATCGCGATCTGCTGGAGGGTCTGCACGCCCTCGTTGAAGCGGCGCGCGGCCGTCATTTTCTTTAAAAGAGCCTCGGGCAGCTTCGCCCCGGTATCCCACCGGCCCGAGATCTCGGCGATCACCTCAGGCTCCCAGGCGAAGTTCTCGAGCATCTGCGACGGGGCCTCGACGAAGTCGAGCGCGACCGAGGTGCCGGAGAAGGACATGTGTCGCGCCTTCGTGAGCGTCTGGTGCATCAGGTGGCCGAACTCGTGGAAGAAGGTCTCGACCTCGGCGTGCGGCAGCAAGGCGGGCTTGCCCGGGATGGCCTTGGGGAAATTGGCGACCATCGCGGCGGCGGTCTGGTCGTAACCGCCGGGAATCGCGCGGCCCATCAGGAGCGGGAACGCGGCCGCGTGCGTGTACTTGCCCTCGCGGGGGTAGAGGTCCAGGTAGAAATGGCCGATGAGCTTGGAGGTCTTCGTGTCGACGATCTCGAACAGGCGCACGTCGGGGTGCCAGACGGGGCCGCCCGCCACCTCGCGGAAGGTCACGCCGAGGATGCGCTGGTAGACGCTCAGCACGCCGGTGACGACGCGGTCCACGGGGAAATACTGGCGGACCTCTTCGGCGTCGTAAGAATATTTCTCCTCGCGCAGGATGCGCGAATAAAAGCCGCGTTCGTGGTCTCCGACCTCGTTCGCCGACGGATCGTCGCGGCGCTTGACCTCGAGCACGGCGGCGAGCTCCGACTTCGCGCGCTCGCGCACCTTGTCGGTCAGGCGCGACAGGAACTCGGCGACGCGCGCCGGCGTCTGCGCCATGCGGTCCTTGAGCGCCATCGTCGGGTAGTCCTTGTGGCCGAGCAGCACCGCGAGCTCGCGGCGCAGCTCGAGGCCCTCTTTCAGGATCGGAAGATTCTCGGGCATCGCCCGGTTCTCGTATTTGTGGTTCAGCGCCTTGCGCAGCTCGCCGTTCTTCGCGTAGCGCATGAACGGCACGTAGCTCGGGTAGTCGAGGCCGACCTTGTACTTGCCTTCGGGGGTCTTGTCGAGGCTCGCCTTGTAATCGGCGGGCAGGCCCTCGAGGCCGGCGTCGTCCACCTCGAGCCAGTCCTTGCTCTCGTTGATGTTGATCTCGAAGCGCGAGGAGAGGTCGTTGAGCTTGGTCTGGATCGCCTTGAGGCGGGCGCGCTTCTCGTCGTCGAGGCCGAGGCCGTTGTCGCGGTAGTCGCGCAGCATCTTGTCGAGCAGCTTCTGGTCGGGGGCGTCGAGCGCCTCGGCCTTGGCCGCGGCGGCTTCCACGCGCTCGTAAAGGTCCTTGCGCTGGCCCAGCTCGACGAAGCGGCGGTTCATCACCTTCTCAATGGCCTGAGCGGTCATGCGCACGCCCTTGTCGGGGGAGACGTGGGCGTTGAAGACGAGGGGGATCATCGCGCGGACGTAGTCGCCGACGGCCTTCTCCTGCGCCAGCACGGTGTTGGCGTAGGTCGCCTGCGGGACGGGCGCGGCGGCGATGCCGGCCAGCGCCCCGTCGAGGGTCGCGGAGGCGTCGCGGTAAGCCTGACGCATCTCGGGGCGGGAGAGATCGAAGCGGAGAGCGGGGATGGACGGAGCGCCGCCGGGAACGGCGGAGGCGGACTGGCCGACGACCTGCGCGGAGACGGGAAGCGCGGGGGAAAGGGCCAGCAGCAGCGCGAGAAAGAGGGGGAGCTGTTTCATGACGCCATCCTATAAAGAGAAAGGCCCTCCGAGATGAGCCGGAGGGCCCAACGAGGTCCCGTCAGAGGACCTAGGCGGCCGGCCGCGGCAGGCGGTTCATCGCGCGCATCGTCATGCGCCAGCGGATCAGCGCGGCCTCGTAGTCGGCGCGGTGCATCGCGAGCTTGCCCTGCCACTGGCGGCGCGCGTCGGCCGCCCAGTCGTGGGCGCGGTGGCGGTACTCGGCCCGCGCCGCGAGCCAGGCCTGATGCGCGTCGACGACGCGCTGCGAGCCGGCGTCGAGCCGCGGCTGCAGCCGCGCCCAGAGCCGGCCGGAAGCGCTCGATGCGGCGACGCGCGCGGCGATCAGCTCCTTCTGGACCTCGAGCCGCGCTTTGAGGATCAGCGCCTCGGGCGTGCGTTTGAGCCTGTCGGCCTGGCCGGTCCACTTGAGCACGTTGATGAACCATTTCGCGACGTCGAAGTGCCACCAGCGATGGCCGTTGCGGTAGTCGAACTGAAACTTGTGGTGGAAGTTGTGATAGCCCTCGCCGAAGGTCAGCGGCGCCAGCACCCACGAGTCGCGCGCGGTGTCCTTGAGCGAGTAGGGCTTCGAGCCGAACAGATGCGCGAGCGAGTTGATGAAGAACGTCGTGTGGTGGACGAACACGACCCGCAGGAAGCCGCCCCAGAGGAGGCCTCCGACGGGACGCCCCTGCACCAATCCGATATAGGTGGGCAGGGCGAAGGTGACCACGACCACGAGCCACAGGTACCAGCGGTGCTGCCACATCACGAGCGGGTCCTTCTGGAGGTCGGGGATGTTCTCGAAGCGGCGAACCTGGTCGCGGGTGTCCTTGAAGAGGATCCAGCCCATGTGGGCGTACAGGCCGCCTTTGAGGATGTTGTACGGGTCGGCGTCCTGATCCACGTAGCGGTGGTGGTAGCGGTGGTCGGAGGCCCAATTGATCACCGAGTTCTCGACCGCGGCGGCGCCGAAGATCAGGTAGAACAGCTGGACGGGCTTGGAGCACTCGTACGTCTTGTGCGAGTAATAGCGGTGGTAGCCTCCGGTGATGCAGAGGCTCGTCAGGGAGGACATCACGACGAAGTTCGCGACCTCGAGCCAGGTGACGCCGTGGTGCCAGACGTACCAGGCGGTTCCCAAGAACGCAACGAGCGGCGTGACGACGAGGAAGGTCGTGTTGACCCAGTCGAGGGGGCGGCCGGCGCCTTGCTGTGGACGATAATCGCTCATGGTCCTAGTGTACTCGTTCTTTCCCCGGGTCCTCAAGGGAACGAATATTGCTATTCTTGTGCCCGATGAGCCGCCCGATCTCCGGCCCGCGCCTGGCCTCCTACGCGCTCTTCGCGCTCGCCCTGATCGCGGTCGCGCGCTTCGATCTCGGCCCGTTCCTCCTCGCCGGGCTGGTGTCCTTCATGATCCTGGACGTCACCGACCGCCGCCTGCGCGGCGCGGGGACGCGCCCCGCGCTCGCGCGCTGGGCGGCGGTCGCCGTCTTCACGGTCATGGCGGCCGCGCTCGGCTGGATCTTCGTGCAGTTCTTCCGCGTCGGACTCGTCCGGCTGCCGCTCCTGCTCGACACGGTCCTGCCGCGCCTGGCGGCGTTCTCCGAGCGCTACGGCTTCGATTTCCCTGCCGACAACGCGAAGGAGCTGCGCGACGTCGTCGTGGCGGCGGTGCGGGACAACTCCTCGTCCGTCAGCAAGACCAGCGGCCTGCTGACCCGCGGCGTCTTCCAGGTCGTCACGGGGATGTTCGTCGCGATGATGCGCTTCCTGACGCCCTCCCCGGCCGACCACGGCGGGCACCTGTACGATTCCCTGCGCCTCGAGATCAACGCGCGCGTGTCGCTGTTCATGCGCAGCTTCGAGCGGGTCGTCGGCGCCCAGGTCCTGATCTCGACGCTGAACACCGTGCTGACGTCGATCTTCCTCAACGCGATGGGCTTTCCCTTCAAGACCTTCCTC
>JAHFCD010000029.1:7901-10689 GCA_023249695.1 Elusimicrobiota bacterium | reverse complement strand
TGCGCCGCCTCATCATCGACGACGCCTTGGCGCGGATGGCGAAGGACCTGGACCGCGACACGGTCTCCGTCGAGCCGAGCGATCACGAGGGCTGGTGCGAGTGCGACGCCTGCCGGGCCTTGGGCTCCCCGAGCGACCGCCTCCTGCTCCTCGCCAACGAGGTGTCCGAGGCTCTCGAGAAGGGCCCGCCCGGCAAGTACGTCGCGTTCTACGCCTACAATCGCCACGCGGCTCCGCCCGCGGGACGCCTGCGCGAGCGGGTCGTCGTCAGCGTCGCGACGAGCTTCCTGCCCAAGGGCCGCGAGCCCGAGGAGTTCCTCGAGGGCTGGCGCCGCCAGGGCGCGGCCCTGCTCGGCCTGCGCGAGTACTACGGGATCTTCGCGTGGCACCGGAGCCTGCCGGGGCGGATGCGCGGCGGCGACCTCGGCTACCTGTCCCGCTCGCTGCCGCGCTTCCACGCGCTGGGCGTGCGCCTCGTGTCCGCCGAGTCGGGGGAGGACTGGGGCGCCAACGGCCTCGGCTACTACGCCGCGTCTCGTTTTCTTTGGAGCCTCTCCGAGGCCTCGCGCGTCGACGCCCTCCGCGAGGATTTTCTCGTCTCATCCTTCTCCTCCGCCGCGGCGCCGATGCGGCGCTTCTACGCGCTCCTCGACGGCTCGCGCGGTCTGAGCAAGGCCGTCGTGCCCTCCGGGCTCGTGCGGGAGATGTACCGCCTGCTCGCCGAGGCCGCCTCCGCGACGGACGACCCCGCCGTGAAGGCCCGCCTCGACGACCTCGTCCTGTACACTCGCTATGTCGAGCTTCACGAGGAGTATCGCACCTCGGTGCCGGGCCGCCAGGAGGCGTTCGCCGCCCTCGTCCGCCATGCCCGGCGCATGCGCGGGCGCATGATGGTGCATCTCAAGGCTCTGCTCGAGGACGTTCCGCGGCGGGATCGCTTCGTGAGCGTTCCCGCCGACGACGGCGCGGGCGATTATTCCGCCGCGGAGGCCGCCGAGATCCTTCAGCGCGGGGCCGGGGCCGCCTCACGATGAAAGGCTTCCGCGAGAGAACCTTGTCCGGCGCGCTGTGGAGCGTGACCAGCCAGACCGGCCGGCAGGCGATCCTGCTCGTGTCGAACGTCCTGCTGGCGCGCCTGCTGACGCCGCGCGACTTCGGCCTGACGGCGACGGTCCTCATCTTCGTCAATTTCGCGATCATCCTCGCCGAGCAGGGCTTCGGCGCGGCGCTGATCCAGCGCAAGGAGGTGACCGAGGAGCACCTCTCGTCGATCTATTGGGTCAACGTGGCGCTCGGGCTCGCGTTCACCGCGATTTTTCTGTGCGGCGCCCCGCTCATCGCCCGTTTTTTCCACGAGGCCGCGCTGATCCCGCTGACGCGAGTCTGCGCCTGGATCTTCGCGATCAACTCCTTGGCCATGGTGCAGACGAACATCCTCACCCGGCGGCTCGCGTTCAAGTCGTTGGCCAAGGTCGAGGTCGCCTCCGCGTGGTGCGGCGGCATCGTCGCCATCGTCCTGGCCTGGCGCGGCTGGGGCCCGATGAGCATCGCGGTGCAGTCGGTGGTCATCGCGGTCATCGGCGCGGTCATGCTCTGGAGCGTGAGCGAGTGGCGCCCCCGGCTCCTGTTTCGCTGGGCCGCCGTCCGGGACCTGGCGGTTTTCAGCTCGAACAGCTTTCTCGGCAGCGTCACCAGCTACTGGGTGCGCAACGTCGACAACGTCCTCGTCGGCTACGCCCTCGGCCAGGGCCCGCTCGGCGTCTACACCCGCGCCTACTCCGTCATGCTGTTCCCGCTCTCGCGCGTGTCCCGCGTGCTGTCGCGCGTGATGCTCCCCTCGCTCTCGCTGATCCAGGACGACCTTCCCCGCATCCGCGGCGTCTTTCTTCGGATGACCCGGGTCATTGCCTTGGTGACCTTCCCGCTCATGTTCGGGATCGCGGCCTCGGCCCGTCCTTTCACCGCGGTGGTGTTCGGGCCGCAGTGGGGGGAGATGGTCCCGGTCCTGCGCATCCTCGCCTTGGTCGGCATGGTCCAATCCGTGACCACCTTGATCGTCAACATCTACCTCTCGCAGAACCAGACGGGCCTGCGCCTGCGCGTGATCCTTCCGATCCAGGCCCTGCAGGTGCTCGGCATCGTGCTCGGGCTTAAGTGGGGCATCCTCGGCGTTTCCATCGGCTACGCGATCGCCTCGCTTGCGACCGCCCCGGTCGAGTGTTACTATGCCGGTATCCTCATCGGCATGACCGTCACGGATTTCGTCCTGAACCTTCGCGCCGTGTTTATTTGCGCCGCCGCGATGGCCCTCGCCGTCCTGGGCCTCGGCGCGCTCCTGCCTCCGGGCTTCCCCGTGTTCGCGTGCTTCGTCCTCCAATTGCTGGCCGGCGCCGCGGTCTATGTCGGCCTCCTCCACACCTTCGCGGTGAAGAGCTATGTCGAGCTGATCGGCGTCGGGCGCGATCTGCTCGCGCGGCGGGGCGAAGCGTGACGCGCTTTCTCGCGGCGGCGCTGCTGGCGCTGGCGGCCGCGTGCGCGCCGGAAAAGGTCCGCGACTTCGAGCTCGGCCTCGCGGCGCCCGTGGGGCCCGGCGTGGAGTCCGCGGCGCGCGGCTTGGGCCTGGCGATCCGCGAGACCGTGCCGGAGGGCGCCGGCATCGTCAGCGCGGGGGTTTCCTTCAAGGCGGCCTCCGGCCGCGAGGAGGAGCGCATGGCGGATTGGGCCCGCCTGCGCCTTCTCGTCGCCGCGGCCGTCGCCGACGGGCGAACGGGACTCTATTTCACCTTGC
>JAHFCD010000029.1:0-7891 GCA_023249695.1 Elusimicrobiota bacterium | reverse complement strand
CCCGGAAGGGCGCGAGCTGACGGACTATCCCGAGGAATGGCAGGCGCTGTCCCGCGTGGCCCGCGAAACGGCCGTGATGCGCCCCATCATCGAAGCGGGCGCCGAAGCCGAGGTGCCGTTCGCGGTCCCCGACGGCGTCGACGCCCGGGCTTGGCGCTATCAAGGCCGTCTTTACGTTCTGCTCGTCAACGACGCCTCGGCCCCGGCCCCGATCGCCGCGGACAGCCTGAAGCCCTGGCGAGCCCTCTTCGAGGCCCGCGCCGACGCGCGCGAGCTGCTCCGGCCCTGCGGCGGCGGCCAATGCCTGCCCGGCGCGCGCGCGCTGTGGCTCGAGGGGCGGTTCTGATGGAATTCGCGCTCGTCTCCGATTGGCGGCGCTGGCCCTGCGAGGAAGCGCAGCTCGAGGAGATCTACGCCAAGGAATTTTCGCGCCTCGGTCACCGGATCCACTGGCTCGCCTTCATCTCCGGCCTGCCCGAGCCGATGCGCCGGGAGACCTGGCACGGCCACCCCGTCACCTTGTATCGCCGGGAAGACGGCACCGCGCGCCCGCTCATCGCTTGGCTGTCGGCGCTGCTCAAGGAGCGGTCCTTGAGCTTCGTCCAGGTCCGTAACGATCCCCTCTTCGCGCTCCTCGCGGCCTGGCTCGCGCGCCGGGCCGGCAAACCTTTCGTCTACCACCTTTCGGTCCTCAACGGCCCCATCGTGCTGGCTCAGGCGCTCGAACGCAGCGGCCTCGCTCGCCTCAGGCTGCTCATCAAGGGCTGGGTCGGCGGCCTTCTCGTCGATCGCGTCGCGCTGTCCTGCGACCTGCTCCTGCCCATCAGCGACCACATGGCCGAGCACTACCAGGCCATGGGCCGCCGCGGCCCGACCGTCCCCATGCAAATGGGCTGCCGGGACGCGGTCGCGTCCCCGCCTCCTGCGGAACGCGCGACGGTCGAGCTTCTCTATCTCGGCGCGCTCGGCTGGGTGCGCCGCCTCGATTTTCTGCTTCGCGCCATGGCCCTGGCGATCAAAGCGGACCCTCGCCTGCGCCTGAATTTTCTCGGCGCCGCCCAAACCTCCCAAGAAGTCGATCGCCTTCGCGCGCTCGTCGCGGAGCTGGGGTTGACCGAGTCGGTCCGCTTCACTCCGCCGGTTCCGCGCGCGGAGGTTGCCGCCTGTATCGACGACTCTGACATCGGCGTTTCGCCCCTGCCGCCCGTGCCGTACTTCTTCATGAACTCCCCGACCAAGCTCATGGAAAGCCTGGGGCGCGGACGGCCGGTCGTGGCCACCGAGGAGAATCCGGAGCAGAAGGCCATCCTCGAGGCGTCCGGAGGGGGGATCGCCGTGCCCTTCGACGAGGCCGCCTTTGCGTCGGCGATCCTGGCCTTGTCGCGCGATCGCGCCCGCCGGGTCGAGGCGGGGCGCCGCGGGGCCGAATACATGTCCGCGCACCGCGACTACTCACTCCTCGCCAAGGTCGCGGAAAAAGCGTATCGTGATCATCTTGTCGGAGTGGAGAATTAGCATGTCCCAGCCTCGGCGCATCCTGTTCGTCTGCACCGGCAACATCTGCCGCAGCGCCATGGCGGAACTGCTCCTTCGGCACCTCTCCGCCGTGCGGGGGCTGGGGATCGAAACGGCCTCCGCCGGGGTGGCCGCCGAGTCCTATTATCAGGTCCCCGACGTGGCCCGTCGGCTTCTGACCGCCGAGGGCGTCCCGCCCTTCGAGCACAAGCCGCGCCTGGCCACGCGAGAAACCTTGAAGTGGGCGGACCTGATCTTGGTCATGACCTCCGCTCATTACGACGCGATCGTCGAGAACTACCCGGAATTCACCTCCCGCACGCGCCTGTTCCGGGAGGCGGCGGGCTTCGGCGATCAGGACGTCGCGGATCCCATGGGCCGGCCCGACGAGATTTTCGTCCGCTGCCTGGCCGTGATCCGGGAGTCGCTGGAAAGCCTCCTGCGCTCCGATTTCCGCTGATCTCTCGACGCGAGCCTTCCGGCGTCTAGGTCCTTCGGCCCCCGCCCCCAGGGCCCCTTTCGGCCCTCCCGAGCACGCTCGATTCCCCCTATAGTTTGTGGAGAGGGAAAATATTATGATGATCAAGCGATGCCAAAACATAGACGGAGCTCGGCGATGAATTGCGTCGGCAGCCGCAGCACGTGGCGCTGGGTTCTCCCGCCTCTCGGCGATTTCCTCATCCTCTACCTCTCGCTCGCGACGACCTTGCTGGTGCGCGAGCCTTCCGCCTTCAACCTCCTGTCGGGCATGCTCTTCTTCCCCTTGTTCGTGGCGTGGATCGCGGTGATGTACACCGTCGGCCTCTACGAGCTGCGCCTGGTGCGCGAGGACGTGGTGCTGGTCCGCAACCTCCTCCTCTCGGCCGGCGCGTGCATGATGCTGGGCACGGCCTACTTCTACGCGACCAGCGCGCGCATCGACATGGCGCCCAAGACCCACCTCGTCGTCATCGTGGCCCTCTCTCATGCCCTCGTCTTCTGCTGGCGCCGGGCCTGGCTGTGGGTGCTCAAGTTCGAGCTGCTCGATCAGCGCTTCGTGTTCCTCGGCGACCAAGCCCACCTCAGCGAGATCGAGCGCGGGATGCCGCACCACGCCCACGACACCGGCCTGTCGGTCGGGCCCTGGCAGTTCCCCGGCGTCGACATCGTCGTCGCCGACTCCCTGTGGGTCGACCAGAACTGGGAGGCCTCTCGCGACGTGCTCCTGGCGGCGATGGCGCGCAATGTGCCGATCGTCACGCTCGAGGACTTCTATGAGTCGATCTTCGGCAAGGTCTCCCCTTACTACGCCGCCAGCCCGTCGTGGGCGCTCGAGTTCATCCTGCCCAAGAGCCGCGGCTTCTACGCGATCGTCAAGCGCGCCATCGACGCCGTGGGCGCGGTCGTCCTGATCGTCGCGGCCGCCCCGGCGCTGGCCGCGACGGCCGTCCTTATCGCGATCCTCGACGGCCGCCCGGTCTTCTTCAAGCAGCAGCGCGCCGGCCTCCTCGGCCAGCCCTTCACGCTGTGGAAGTTCCGCACGATGAGCCAGGGCGCCGAGGCCAAGGGCCCGCTGCTCGCCGCGGACGCGCTCGCCTCCCACGTGACCCGCCTCGGGGCCATCCTCCGCCGCTTCCGCCTCGATGAGATTCCCCAGCTTTGGAACGTCCTGATCGGAGACATGTCCTTCGTCGGGCCGCGCCCCGAGTGGATGAAGGAAGTCGAGATGCTGGAGAAGGCCGTGCCCAGCAACCACCTTCGCCATCTGGTCAAGCCCGGCGTCACCGGCTGGGCTCAGGTGCGCTTCCGCCAGACCAACACCGTCGCCGACGCGGTCGAGCGCCTGCACTACGATCTCTACTACCTCAAGAACTGGTCCTTCGCGCTGGACGTGAGCATCATCCTCAAGACCGTCAAGCGGGTCCTGATCAGCGACCTGACCGTCGACGCGATCCCGACGCCCGTCATGCCCATGCCCGCCGACGCGAGCTGGGTGTACGACCTGACGACCACCTACGAGCGCACGTACGCGGGTCAGGGGAAGAAAGTGCAGCCGTCCTAAGCCCGGGATGACGATGCCGCGCGTCGCATGATGCCGAAAGTCCTCTTTCTCCAGACCGAGGATTCGTCCTTCTGGTCCCACCGGCTCCCGATGGCGTTGGCCGCGAAAGCGGCGGGGTATGAGGTCGTCGTCGCGGCTCGCGAGGGCGCGCACGGGGAACGGATCCGAGACGCCGGCGTCCGCTTCATTCCGCTACCCTGGCGGCGGAGCAGCGTGAACCCGTTCTCCGAGCTGGCGATGGTCGCCCGGATCGTCCGGCTTTACGCGGCGGAGCGCCCGGACCTCGTCCATCAGGTGTCGGCGAAGCCCATCCTTTACGGCACGCTGGCGGCGACGCTGTGCGGCGTGCCCGTCGTGGTCAACGCGCTGATCGGCCTCGGCTTCGTCTTCATCTCGCCGACGTTGAAAGCGCGTCTGTTGAAGCGGGGGATTTGCCGGGCGTTTCGGGCGGCCCTTTCCCGCCCCAGCAGCGTCACGATCTTCCAGAACGAGGATGACCGGAGCCTGTTCGTCGGCGACGGGATCGTCGCGGAGGACAGGACCGTGCTGATTCGTGGCTCCGGCGTCGATGTCGCTCACTTCTCGCCGCAGCCGGTGATGGGGGGCGAGCCGTTGGTCGTTCTGCCCTCGCGCATGCTGTGGGATAAAGGCGTGGGTGAGTTCGTCGAAGCGGCCCGCTTGCTGGCCGCGGAAGGCGTGCGGGCGCGCTTTGCCCTGGTCGGGGAAGGCGACGCGGAAAATCCCGCCGCCGTGCCCGCGTCCCGGCTGGCTCAGTGGAAGGAAGAGGGCGTCGTCGAATGGTGGGGCCAGCGCTACGACATGCGCGAGGTCTACGCGCAGGCGAGCATCGTCTGCCTGCCGTCCTATCGCGAGGGCCTTCCGAAGGCGCTCATGGAAGCCGCCGCCTGCGCCCGTCCGCTCGTCGCGGCCGACGTTCCCGGCTGCCGCGAGGTCGTCCGCCATCAGGACACGGGGCTGCTGGTCCCCGTTCGCGACGCCCGCGGTCTCGCGGACGCGCTGAAGCGTTTGATCTCGAACGAGCCCATGCGCCGGGCCATGGGCGAGCGCGCCCGCCGGCTCGCCGTGGAAGAGTTCGCGCAGGAAAAAGTCGTGGAGCAGACCTTGCGGGTCTATCGGGATTTGCTCGGGAGGACGGCTCTTGGGAATTGATCTGACGCTCGAGCCTCGGAAACTGGCCTGGGCGCTGGCGCGCGTCATCCTGGCGCTCGACGCGGCCTACATTCTCACCCAGGCGCTCGTTTTCGCCTTCGGCTTTTCTCCGAACAGCCTCGCCTTCGCGCTCGTGGACCTCAATCACGAGATGAACTTCCCGACCTTCTATGCGGGCGCGGCCCTGCTCCTCGCCGCTCTTTTGCTCGCGGCGACGGCGGCGGGCGAACGCGGCCGGGGGCGGCCGTTCGCGGCCTGGGCCGGCCTGTCGTCGGCCTTCGTCTTCCTCGCGGCCGACGAGGTGCTCATGATCCACGAGAAGCTCAACGATCCGCTTCGCGCCGCGCTGCACACGACGGGCGGGGCGTTCCACCACGCGTGGCTCATACCGTACGCGGTTCTCACCGCGGCGATGGGCGCGCTTTACGTTCCGTTCCTGCTCCGCCTGCCGAAGGCGACGCGCCGGCTCTTCATCGTCGCGGGAACCATGTTCGTCGGCGGCGCCGTCGGCTGCGAGCTGATCGGCAACGCGCTCCAGGGCGGCGTGCAGGAGAAAGGCCTGCCGTTGATCGTGGAAATCTTTTGCGAGGAGACGCTGGAGATGAGCGGCGTCGCGCTGTTCATCTACGCGATCGTCGCGTACATGCAGGCCGAGCTTCCCGGGCTTTCTTTTCGCGTCGGCGTCAGCGGCGCTTCAAGCGAAAGACTCTGACCGCGCGGTCCATCAGCGGCGGCAGCCCCAGGACGATCAGGATCCAGAAAGGCACGATGTGGTGGCGTATGGCCGTGCCGTAGTTGATGGTCCCCATCGCCCACAGCACCGACATCGAAAAATAAAGGATGAGCAGGAAGCGGGGGATGCCGGAAGGCACGCCGGGAGGAGGCGACCAGAGGGCCGCCGCCGCGAAGATCAGGAGCAGGATCCTCACCCAGCCGTCCAGCGCGGCGACCAAGTCCATTCCCGTCCGTATCTGCCAGGGAAACGGCGCGAACATATAGTAGGCGTACACGGGTGGGAGGCTCAGCGCGAACGCGGCGGGGGAGCCCGCGTCGAGCTTGACGGCGTATTCGGCGCGAGCCCCCTTCTCGCCCCGTTGACGGTAGGTCGACGCATACTGGATGGCGTCGCCTTCCGATAGCTTGGACAGGGAGGGAGTGTAGGGCAGGCTTCCGGTGAGAGCCGCGGCGAGCAGGCCGACGGCGACCGTGACGGTCGAGGCGAGGCCGATCGTGCGGGGAAGCGTCACGGTCGTGCGGATGCCCATGCGCGAGAACAGGGCCAGGGGAATCATGAACAAGGAGTAGACGATGAGACCGTTGTGGAGGCAGCCCATGAAAGCGGCCCCGAGCAGACCCCAAAGGAGGGATACGGGCGAGGCCTTGATGCGGAAACGGAGAAGGCAGTAGGCGCTTTGCATGAAAAATAGAATCTGCCACGACTCGCGCAAGGTGATCGAGGTGAAGATCGCGGCGGCCGGATGAAGCCCGAAGAGCAGAACGCAGGCGAGCTGGTGGCGTTCGATCTTGAGCAGATCCAGCATGCGAACGAGGACGACGCAGGAAAGGGAATAGGCCAGCACGGATAGCTGCTCGCCGAAGAAATGCGAGGGGCCTCCGAGCGAGTAGGCGAGAGCCAGCATCGTCGTGTAGAAGCGCGACCCCAATCCGAAATCCCAGCCGCCGATCGAGGCGATCGCGGCCGCGTTGACATGGAATTTCGCCGCGTCCGCCTCGGCGCCGGGGATGACGGAAACGTAGGCGTTGTAGGCGGCGATGGCGTGGTGGAAAACGAGCGTGCCCCAGATCGCCATGACCAGCCCGAATCGGCGTTTGAAGGACAGCAGCAGCGGGACCACCGCGAAGGTGGCGTACACCGTCAGCCAGCCGGCCCAGTCGGCCTGGAGGTAGAACAGCGGCACCGCCAGAACGGCGGCCAGCGCGACCAGGATCAGGTTCAACGGGGCTCCATCGGGGTACTTTAACATAGCCGGACAAGCCCCGGCCCTTGACGCGCCGAAGCGGGGCGCCTACAATCCTATTCATGCCGCCGTTCAAACACGCGCTCGTCTTGACCAGTCTCGAGAATCTCGCCCTGACGATGATCCGGACATTGTCCGGCAAGGGCCTCAAGGTGACGATCGCCGGCGCCGGGCCGGGACGGATGCTGCGCCTATCGCGGCACTGTTCGGCCTACGCGCAGGTCGCCAAGAACGGCGCCGAGTTCTCCGAGGCCCGCGAGCCCGCGCTGGAGGCGACGGCGCGCTTGGCTCGCGCGCGCGGGATCGACCTGGTCGTGCCGGTCGACGTCCCGGGCGGTATCTTCGCCTCGAGCCTGAGGCCGAGGCTGTCCGACCTCCCGTTTTTCCCGTTCACCGGCGCCGAGACCTTGCGCCTTCTCGACAACAAGTGGGCCTTCTACGGATTCCTGCAAAAGCACGGCCTGCCGGCGCCGCGGACCTGGCTCCTCGAGAACGCCGGGCAGGCGGGCGGCCTGGCCCTGCCGTTGGTGCTCAAGCCTCTGTCCGAAGCGGGGGGCACGGGCGTGGAGGTCGTGCGCGACGCGGCCGCGCGCGACGCCCGCCTCGCCGGGACGGCCTCGCACCTTCGCTTTCCGACGCTCGCGCAGGAATACATCGAGGGCGAGGACGTGAGCCTGAGCTTCCTGGCCGACCGCGGCCGGCTCCTGGCGTGGAGCGTGCACATGCGCCGCCCCGACGGGGCGATCGACTACATCGACGACGAGCGCGTCATCGAGATCGGCCGAAAGATCGCCGCGGGCTCGGGCTATACCGGAATGGCCAACGTCGACATGCGCTACGACGGCCCCGCGCGCGGGCGCGTCCTCGTGCTCGAGTGCAATCCGCGTTTTTGGGGGACCTACAAGTACACCCTCGGCCTCGGCATCGATTATCTCGAACGCGGCTTCGAGGTGATGGCGGGCCGCGCGCCCGCGCCTTACGCGGGCGCGCCGACGGCCTTAGTGCCGGGCCTTGTCGCCGCCGTCCGGCGCTTGGCCCGCGGGGCGGCGATTCCCCTCGCGAGCCGGCCTTACCTGCGGCAAAAACTGGGCGACCCCGTGCCCGAGATCTACTACGGGGCGAGGATTCTCTTCGGCATCAAGAACGAGGGGCCTTGACCGCGGTCCCCCGACCGTAAAGACGCGCA
>JAHFCD010000448.1 GCA_023249695.1 Elusimicrobiota bacterium | reverse complement strand
AGGTCCACGCGCGCACGACGCGGACCCAGGCCCAACTCGGCCGCAGCTCCACGGCGAACGTCAGGCGCGTGAGCGCTTCATCGAGGCGGCGCTCCTGCATCGAGGAGATTCCGAGGAGGCACGAGGCCCACGCGCAGAGAGGATCGGCTTCGAGAGCCGCCGTCCAGGCCGCGAGCGACGCCGCGCCCGGCCGGCCGGGGACGCCGTCGGCCGCGAACAGCCTCAGCCCGCGCAGGACCAACTTCGAGGCCTCGTCCTTCGGCGCGGCGGGCCGTTTTCCCTTCGCGGGGCCGTCGAAGCGGCGCCACAAGCGGGCGAGGCCCTTCATATCCCGCGATTCCGATTCCCAGAACCGCGTGATCGCGGCGGCGCCCAAGCCGTGGGCGGCCGCCGCCTCCGGCGAGGCCGCCGCGTCAAGATGGAGGTCGAGCGCGGACGGGAGAACTGCTTTCCGGCGAGACGGCTTGAGCCCGATCACGCCGGGATACATCGCCTCACAGCCCGGCAAATCCTTAAACGACGACGCCAACGCCGTGATTCCTTCGCCGAACGCCTTGGAAACGGATTGGAACGAATCGAGGACTCGATCAGGATCCCAGCCGCGCTGAGCGGCCAAAGTCACCAAGCCTTTGGGACAGGCGTGGTGCCATTCTTTCGCCGCTCCGCGGCGTCGCAGGAGTGCGCGCGCTTCCTCGTACTGGGCCTCCTTCTTCTCCCAATCGATTCCGTTCGCGGGATCGCCGATGACCTTGTGCTCGGTGAGCTCGTAGTCGTCGGCGACGTCGCGCTCGCAGGCGCGGAAGCGCCCGTCGGCGCCGAGCACCAGATTTTCGCACTTCTCCCACCACGGCGACGGCTCGACGCGCGGCGCGTGATCGAGCACCAGGGAGATGATCGGGAGCTCGAACGGAGGCCGCCCGAGCGCCTTCCAGCGCGCGCGGTACCAGCGGCCGAATTCGTCGAGCGCCGTCTTCAGCTCAGCGAGGCGGGCCGGCGTCCAGCCTTCCCACAGCTCGGGATGGAAGTTCACGAGCGGGAAGCCGCGGCGGTGGAACCAGTCGGCGTTGCGCACGAGGTCGCGCGCCGTGTCGGCGTGGACGACCATGTTCGCGCGCATCTGCCGCGTGTCCACGCCGGCGAGGCGCTTGTCGACCTCCGCGAACACCGAGCGCCCGCCCGAGCGAAAGGTCCGGTGCCCGTCGTTGGACTCGCTCTTGCCGTCGAGGCTGAGCCACACGGCCGCGCCGCGCGAGCGCAGCGAGACGAGCCGCTCCGGATTCAGCAAGGTCCCGTTCGTGTAGACCGCCAGGCGGACGTCCTCGCCGCGCCGGCGCGACTCCTCGCGGACGAAATCAGCGACGCGCTCGATCAGCGGAAAATCAAGGAACGGCTCGCCGCCGAGCAAGGTCACGCCCTTGCGGCCTTCGGCCTCGTCGAGATAGGTCACGATGCCGGCGCGAAGCTGCTTTTCGTCGAGGCGCAGCGCCTTCCCCTTGTTCACCTCGACCGCGCAGTAATGGCACTGCAGGTTGCAGCGGTTGGAGAGGAAGACGATCAGGTTCAAGTCGCGCCGGGCGTCCGCTCTCATACGGCCGCCCCCGAGGAGAACCGGCGGCGCAGCGCGGCCTCGGCCTCGAGGCACAGCCGGCCCATCTCGATGTTCGAGCGGACGATCCTCTCGCCCCGCGCGTCGCCGCGGTGAGCGTCGAGCGCGCGCGCCTCCGCGCCCGCGGCGGCGGCCATCAATTCGCGCAGGCCGAGGCGCCGCGCGTCGCCGAGCAGGTTGCTCGTCTTCAGCGCGGGAAGGATCTCCTCCATCGCCGGAACCGTGCAGCCCAGATAGGCGAGGCCGTCCACGTCCACCGTGACGCTCGGGGAGACGATCGCGGGCTCGTTGGAGTCCATGAGCTCCTTGGCCGAAAGCGCCAGGCCGCGACGGCGCGCCTCTTCGGCCACCCGCGCGATCTCGCGCGCATAGGCGAGTCCCGCTTCGCGCGGCCATTCCACGCCGACGCGGTACTGAAAATGGACCTGGGGCGCGCCGCGCTCGAGATAATCCAGCGCGTCTTCGAACAGAGACCCCACGCCTTCGGGCGAAACGACGCTGTGCACGGCGAAGGGGATCTTGCGGCGCACGAGGCGCGCGAAGGCCGCGTCGAGCGCAGCCGACGGGTACGCCTTGCCCGCGGCCTTGAGCGGGCGCTGCGCCTCCTGGCGCGAGCCGTCGAGGCTCAGCTGGATGGACGCGCCGCGCTCGCCCAGCGCGTCGAGGGCGGCGTCGTCGAGCAGAAGCCCGTTCGTCGTGACCGAGAACGCCAGCGTCTTGCCGGGAAACTCGGCCGCGCGGCGGGCGGACGCATAGTCCATCGTTTCCAGCACCTGGTCGAGGCGCAGCAGCGGCTCGCCGCCCAGGAAGACGAGCGCGCATTCCGGGGACTCGGCCTCGAGCGCGAGGTCGGCGCAGCGGCGCAGCAGCGCTTCGTCCATCGCGGGCTTGTAGCGCCGGAAACGGCAGTACACGCAATCGAGCTGGCAGGCGCGCGTGACGAGCAGAGCCACCGTCTCGGTGCCGCGAGCGGGGTCCCTCACGCGAAGGCCTCCGGGCGCAGGCGATACACCTCGCGCATGTCGGCGGCCTGACCCGCCGCGTCCCCGAGGCGCCCGCGCGCGACGCCGCGCGCGAGCAGCGCGAGCTCGAGGCCCGGCTTGTCCGCCAACGCGCGCGCGGCTTCCTCGGCCGCCTCTCGCGTTCGCCCGAGCTCGAGCAGGGACGCGGCCAGGATCGCGCGCGCGTCGCTGAAGACCGCGTCGAGGGCCAGC
>JAHFCD010000447.1 GCA_023249695.1 Elusimicrobiota bacterium | reverse complement strand
AATATCTTCTTCCCACCCTTCGTGAGGCTCCGTCGGACGCGGACAACGTGTCGGCGCAGCTGATGCAGCGCGCGGGGATGATCCGCAAGGTGGCCTCGGGCATCTACGACTGGCTGCCTCTCGGCCTGCGCGTCCTGCGAAAAGTGGAGAAGATCGTGCGCGCGGAGATGGACGGCATCGGCGGCCTGGAGGTCGATTTACCCGTCATCCAGCCCAAGGGCCTTTGGGAGGAGACCGGCCGCTGGCCCGTGTACGGGAAGGAGCTGCTGCGCATCAAGGACCGCAAGGACGCCGAGTTCTGCTTCGCCCCGACGGCCGAGGAGGTCGTCACCGACCTCGTGCGCCGCGAGATCCGCTCCTGGCGGCAGCTGCCGACGATGCTCTACCAGATCGGCCGGAAGTTCCGCGACGAGATTCGGCCCCGCTTCGGCGTGATGCGCGCGCGCGAGTTCATCATGAAGGACGCGTACTCCTTCCACGCGGACGAGGCTGATGCCTCCGCGTACTACAAGACGATCTACGAGGCCTACAAGCGCGTGTTCGTCCGCTGCGGCCTCAAGTTCAAGCCGGTGCTGGCGCAGGCCGGCGCCATCGGCGGCTCCTTCTCCCACGAGTTCATGGTGCTCGCGGAGACCGGTGAAGAGACGATCGTGTCTTGCGCCGCCTGCGATTACGGCGCGAACATCGAGCGCTCCGAGATCAAGGACGCGTTCAAGGCTCCCGAGGCCTCCGCGTTCAAGCCCTTGTCCGAGTTCGACACGCAGGGAAAGACCACCGTGGCCGACGTGGCCGCGCTCGTCAATCGCCCCGTCACCGAGTTCCTCAAAACCCAGCTGTATATGATCGACGGCAAGACGCCCGTCATCGCGCTGATGCGCGGCGACCACGAGCTGCACGAGGCGAAGCTCGCCGCCGCCGTCGGCGCGCCGAACCTTTTCCGCGCCTCCCCGGCGCAGTACGAGACCGTCATGGGCTGCAAGGTCGGCTTCGGCGGCCCGCAGGGCCATGCCGGCGTCGCGATCTACGCCGACTTCTCGACGCGCGCCGTGCTCAACGGCGTATCCGGGGCCAACAAGGACGGCCTGCACACCGACAACTTCAACATCGCGCGCGAGCTGCCCGACATCAAGGGATACTTCGATCTTCGTTCCGCGACGATCGAAGATCCTTGTCCTTCCTGCGGCGGCAAGACCCAGTTCTTCAAGGGCATCGAGGTCGGCCACACCTTCAAGCTCGGCACGAAGTACTCGAAGTCGATGAAGGCCGAATACCTGGACAAGGCGCAGAAGCCCCAGGTGATGGTGATGGGCTGCTACGGCATCGGCGTCAGCCGGGTCGTCGCGGCCGCCATCGAGCAGGGCCACGACAAGGACGGCATTTTATGGCCTTCCGAGATCGCCCCCTTCCAGTGCGCCGTCGTCGTCATTGACGAGGCCGACGACGCGCGCGTGCGCCCCGCGACCGACGCGCTCGTCAAGGCTCTCGAGGCGAAGGGCTTCGACGTCCTCGAGGACGACCGCGACGGCAAGCCCGGCGTGAAGTTCAAGGACATCGACCTGATCGGCATCCCGCACCGCTTCGTCATCTCCAAGCGCATGCTCGACGCCGGGCACGTCGAATATAAAAAACGCGGCGAGGCGTCGGCGTCGAACTGGCCGCTCGAAGAGGCGGCCGACAAGCTCGCGTCGATCCTGAGCGGCGCCGTGCCGGCCGCGGCCTGAAAAGAATTCAACGAATTCGCAGGCCTGACACCGCCCGCGATCGGTGGCGGGCGGTATAAGCCCTGTAATTGTCCGCCGCAAGGCCTTGACAGCCTCCCCCCGGTTCGTGCTACACTGTTCCTGTTCGCCCCCCAACGTCTTTGGGGGGCGCGTTTTCTTAAGGAGTGGCTTCCGTTCGAGCCGCTCTTTTTATTGAGTAAAACTATGGATGCCAAAGAGATCGAAGCCCTGTTGAACCCCCTCATCGAGCAGGAGGGCGGCGAATTGGTGGACCTGCAGTGGCGCAAGGAAGGCTCGTCGTGGGTCCTGCGCCTGTTCCTGGACAAGCCGAACGGGATCACGCTCGACGATTGCGCGTATTTCTCGGACCGCGTGAGCGCGACGCTCGACGAGGGCGACAAGATCTCGAAGTCCTACGTGCTCGAGGTGTCCTCTCCCGGGCTCGACCGCGTGATCAAGAAGGACAAGGATTTCGAGCGTTTCGCGGGTAAGCCCGTGAAGCTCAGGCTCAAGCTCCCCGACAACGGCCAGCGCAAGTTCTCGGGCGTGCTGAAGGGCTTGAGCGAGGGCAAGGTGTCGATCCAGGTGGAGAAGGACGTCAAGGCGTTCGCGCGCGAGAATATCGACGAGCTTCGGCTCGACGATTCCGCCGCGTTTGAATTGGAGGACTAAATTTATGAGCAAATCCGAGCTGATGACGGCGTTGGAGCAGATCGCCCGTGAAAAGAATATTCCCGTGGATGAAATCCTGTCCATGATCGAGGGCGCGGTCGTGTCCTCGCTGCGCAAGCACGTGGGCAAGAACGCGGACATCCGCGCCTCCATCGACCGCGACAGCGGCGTGTTTTCCGCCGTCGTCGCGAAGAAGGTCGTCGATGCCGTCGTGGATCCGGAGCTTGAGCTCACCGAGGCCGACGCTCAGAAGATCAAGAAGGGCGCGAAGGTCGGCGACGAGCTGATCTATCCCGCCCCCGCCGCCGATTTCGCCCGCATCGCCGCGCAGACCGCCAAGCAGGTGCTGACCCAGCGCGTGCGCGAGGTCGAGCGCGACAAGCTGTACGAGGAGTTCAAGCCGAAGGAAGGCGAGGTCGTCTCCGGCTCCGTGCACCGCTTCGTCGA
>JAHFCD010000446.1 GCA_023249695.1 Elusimicrobiota bacterium | reverse complement strand
CAGAACGCGACGCGGCTGGCGCATTTCGTCACCAGCCTGCTGAACACGGCCAAGATCGAGCGCGGCAGCATGGATTTTCATCCCGGCTGTGCGATCTGTCGAGCCTCGTCGAGGACGCGGCGATCTTCCAGCGCTCGCGGGCGGAGGAGGAGGGCAAGACGCTCGTCGTGGAGATCGAGAAAGGCCTGCCTCAGCTTCGCCTCGACCCCGACCTGATGACGCAGGTGGTCACGAATCTGGTGTCCAACGCCGTCAAGTTCACGCCGCGGGACGGCCGGGTGACGGTCGGTCTGAAGCGCTGCCCCCAGGGGATCGAGTGCTTCGTGGCCGACACCGGGGTGGGCATCCCGCCGGAGTCCCTGGCGAATCTGTTCAAGCCGTTCGGCCAGATGAAGAACAGCATGTCGGCGATCGGCACCGGCCTGGGCCTCTCCATCGTGAAGTCGCTCGTGGAGCTCAATGGAGGGGTCGTCGGGGTGGAATCGGTCCCGAATCGCGGCAGCCGCTTCTATTTCCGCCTTCCGCTCGATAACAAATCGTTAATGGCGAAGCCGTCCGCATGAGCTATCCTTATAGAGTCATGCGCGCGCTAGCGTTATTGGCCACGGCCGCCTTTCTCGCCGTCCCCGCGTCGTCCGCCGATACCTCGGCGGACGAAAGCCTCGTTTCCGAGAGGCTGGCGAGCCGCACCTTGGACGTGCTCAACGGCATGCTCGGCCCGGGACGCTCGAAGGTTCTCGTCGAGGTTCGCGGCGAGCGGCTCCAGATCCGCACCGAAACCGAGATCATCACCCCCATCGCCCGCGACGGCTCCTCCGGCGTCAAGGAAGCGCTGAGACTGCTCGATCTCCCCGGTTATTCCAAGGAGCGCCCCGCGGCGGCCCCGGGAAAGCCCGCCGAGAATCAGGCCGTGCAGCCCTATCAAAAGGATTTCGAGCACAGCCTGCGGGACGCCGGCTTCGAGATCAAGAAAATCGAGGCCACGGTGATCCTGGACTCGGCCCTGACGGAGACCGAGGCGCGCGACGCCGCGCAGATCCTTCCCCAGCTCCTGCGCATCGACGGGTCCCGCGGCGACATGCTGAGCATCGTGCGCGCGCCGATCCGTCCGGCGTGGAAGGGCGCCTTCGCCACCCCCGCGGACGTGCAAAAGCTCTCCTTCGTCGCCGCCGCGCTGGTCGGCGCCTTGATCGTGGTCCTCATCCTCGCCGCGGCCTTCGTGCGCGGCGCGCGCGTGTTCGCCAAGGAGCTGACCACGCACCGGATGGCGGGACCCTCGGGCGGCGGCGATTTCCAGATGGGCGAGCCGCTGCCGGAGCTCGTTCCCGGCGCGCCGATGGGGCTCGTCGAGCCCGGCGCGTCGGGCGAGTTCGGGAGCATGCCCGCGGCGGCCTTGGGCCGCCGCTTCGACTTTCTGGAAACGTCGGACGCGGCCGGCACGGCGCGCATTCTCGCCGAGGAACCCCCCGCCGACCTCGCGCAGCTGTTCGCCTATCTCGCCAAGCTTTCGCCGGAGACGGCCTCGCGCCTGTTCGCGAAGCTGCCCGCGGAGGCGCAAGCCGAGGCGTCGGCGGCGATCATGAAGCTGAAGGCGGTGGACCCGGATCGCCTGTCCGAAATCGAAGACCGTCTTAAAAACATGGTCGCCAACGGCCTCCACGGCTCCCAGCGCCTCGCGACGATCCTGAGCCGCTTCCCGGGCGAAGAGCGCGACATGCTGTTGGGCCGTCTGGCCAGCCGCGATTCCGGCGGCGCTCAGGAGATCGAGAACCTGATGTTCTCCTTCGAGGATTTCGGCTCGCTGGGCCCCGCGGACCTGCGGCGGATTATCGGAGCCGTGCCTTACGAGCTTTGGGGTACGGCGCTGCGGGGCGCGCCGCAGGAGCTCGTCAACCGCGTCCTGGCGGAGCTGCCCGACGGGCCCCGAGCCCTCGTTCGCGACGAGTCCGCGACCCCCCAGCCGAAGGACAAGGTCGTGGCCGCCCGCTCGAAGATCCTCGACGCCTTCCACGACCTGGCCGCCAAAGGCCAGATCAAGCTCGATCGAGGCGCCGGCGCCGAGGAAACGCTGTGACCTCCCCGCGCCGCGACGCGTTGGACGACGCCCGCAAGAGGCTCGACGAGGCCGCCGGAGCCATCGACGACATGCGCCGTTTGACCGGCGCGCCGGAGGAATCCGCGGCGCCGGGCGTCAGCGCGTCGGAGCGCGTCAAGAGCGAGGCCTTGGCGGCCGCCCGCGATAATCTGCGCCGGCTGGCCGAAGAGCTGGAGTCCGCGCGCGCGCAGGAGGCCCTGCTCCTCGCGGAGGTCGGGCGGCTGCGGGAGGAGCTGGCCGAGCGGCCGACGGCCCTCGATCTTAAGGAAGCCCGCTCCGCGGCCGAGACGGACACGGCGCGGCGCGCGGCGGAGCTCGACAAGCAGGTCACCGTGCTCAAGGAGCGCGTGGCGCTGCTGAGCGCGGAGCACGTGCGCCTGGAAACCCTGCGGCGCAAGGCCGAGGCGTTCGGCGCGAACTCCGAGGCATCCCGGGTGTCCATCGAGGAGGCCTTGCGGCGGGATCTGCTCGCCGCGCACGGCGCGCTCGACCGGGCGGCGGCGGAATCCGGGGTCCGCGACGCGAAGGCGGTCAGCGAGATCGCGGACATGCGCAAGCGCCTGGACCTGGCGCTGGCCCGCCTGACCCGGGAGGAGCAGGCCTGCAAGCTCGAGGAGGCCCGCGCCGCGGGGGAGTCGGCCGCGACCCGCCGCGCGACGGAGCTGAGCAAGCAGGCCGCGGCGCTTCAGGAGCGCGTGGCGCAGCTCACCGTCGAGCAGGGGCGCCTCGAGACGCTGCGCCGCAAG
>JAHFCD010000445.1 GCA_023249695.1 Elusimicrobiota bacterium | reverse complement strand
GCGTCTCGGGCGCGGCCGCCGCCGCGCCGGCGGCGCGCGCGGGCGCGGCCTGCGGCACGACGGACAGGGCGAGCGGCGCCGGCAGGGCCTGCGCCGTCAACGCGGAGGGAGCGGCGAGGATCGGTGCGGCGAGCGCGGGCGTCAGGGCCGAGGGCGCGGCGAGCGACGCATTGAGGCCGGGCGTCAAGGTCGCGCCGAGCGCGGGCCCGGACAGCGGGCTCAGCGTCGTCTGCAGCGAGATCCGCGGCACCGTCGCGTCCGCCCCGGCCTCGGCGGACACGGCGACGCCCGCGCGGGCGGAGAGGGACAGCGTCAACAGAAGCAATATCGCCGGCATGATCTAAAGGATAGTGCGCGGCCCGCGATCGCGCCAGGGGTCTTTGGGCCTTCTTGGGGCTGGGCCCCTTAGGAGGCGCGGCGGGGAGCCTTGCGCAGCGAGGTGAAAATATAAGAAAATGCGGGGGAATTGACCGGTTTATACGCCCACATTCCGTTCTGCTCGGTGAAGTGCTTTTACTGCGACTTCGCCGCCTATTCCGGGCAGAGCAAGCTCGCCGACCGCTACCTCGCCGCGCTCGAGGCTGAGGCGCTCCTTCATCCCGCGGCGACGCCGGCGACCCTGTACGTCGGAGGCGGCACGCCGTCCGAGCTGACGGCTCCGCAAATCTCCGACTTGTTCGCGCGCCTGCGCCGCGCCTATCCGGCTTCCCGCTTCGTCGAATCCACGTTCGAGGGCAACCCCGAGAGCCTCGACGAGGAAAAGCTCGCCGTGCTCGCAAAGGAAGGCGTGACGCGGCTCTCGATCGGCCTGCAGACCGCCGACGACGCCCTGCTTCCGGCGATCGGCCGGCGGCACACCGCCGCCGAGTTCTCGGACATGTTCAAGGCCGCGCGCCGCGCCGGCATCCCCGCGCTGTCGGTGGACCTGATGTTCGGCCTGCCGGGGCAGACGGTCGCCAGCCTTCGCGCGACGCTGGAGTTCGTCCTGGCGCTCGCTCCGGAGCACGTCTCCTTGTACGGCCTTCAAGTCGAGGACCGGACCTTGTTCGCCAAGCGCGGCGTCGAGGAAGACTCCGACCTGGGCCGCGAGATGTTCGAGCTGTCGATGCGCGCGCTCGCCGCCGCGGGACTCGAGCAGTACGAGATCTCGAACTACGCCAAGCCCGGGCACCGCTCGGCGCACAACATCAATTATTGGATGCGCGGCGAATACGTCGGCCTCGGCTGCTCGGCGGCCTCGTTTTACGGCGGACGCCGCCGCGCGAACGAGGAGCGCATCCCGAAGTACCTCGAAGCCGTCGAGGCGGGAAAGCCGCCGCTCGCGGAGAACGAGGAGATGAAGGGCCGCGAGGCCATCGGCGAAGAGGCCTTTCTCGGCCTGCGCTTGACCGAGGGCTTCGTCCCCTCGGACGCGCTGAAGTCCGCGTTCGCCGGCGAGTGGGCCGTGCTGAAAGCGCGAGGGCTCGTCGAGGAGAACGGCGGCCGCTGGCGCCTGACGACCGACGGGATCTTTCTCGCCAACGACGCTTTTCAGGAATTCGTGCCGCCGTTTGATCGTGAGGAGGCCCCCGTATGAAGACCTTCGTGCTCGACACCAACGTGATTCTTCACGATCCGATGTCCATGTTCTCCTTCGAAGGCTCTCGCGTCGTCCTCCCCCTGACCGTCATCGAGGAGCTCGACACCTTCAAGCGCAACAACGACGAGCGCGGCCGCTCGGCGCGCTTCGTCTCGCGCAAGCTCGATGAGCTGCGCAAGGGCGGCAAGCTGTCGAACTGGGTCCCGCTCGAGCACGGCGGCAAGCTCAAGGTCGAGATTCAGGTCTCCGACGGGCTGCCGAAGGCGTTTTCCGCGCACACGAAGGACAACGAAATCCTCTCCTGCGCGCTGTACCTGAAGAAGCAGGGCGAGAACATCGTCTTCATCTCGAAGGACATCAATCTCCGGATCAAGGCGGAGTCGCTCGGCCTCGAGACGCAGGATTATGAGAAGGAAAAAGTCGACATCGACGACCTGTACAAGGGCTGGCGCGAGGCCGCCGTCTCGGGCGAGGCGATCGACGCCTTCTACAAGGACAAGCGGCTGCCGGCGCCGATCCCGGACCTGATTCCCAACGAATTCGTCATCCTCAAGGCTGAGGGCACCTCGAAGAGCGCGCTCGCCCGCTATGACCTGAAGACCAAGTCGCTGGTGCCGCTGGTCAAGGCGGACTCGGCGCCGTGGGGCATCAAGCCCCTGAACACGGAGCAGCGCTTCGCGCTCGAGCTGCTGTTGAACCCCGAGATCTCGCTCGTGACCCTCGTCGGCCTCGCCGGCTCGGGGAAGACGATGATCGCGCTGGCCTCCGCGCTCCAGCAGACGCTCGAGGAGAAGCTCTATCGCCGCATCCTCGTCGCCCGCCCGGTCATCGCCGTCGGCCACGACCTCGGCTTCCTGCCCGGCACGAAGGAGGAGAAGCTCACGAACTGGATGGGCGCCATCTACGACAACTTGTCCTACCTGCTCGAGAAGCCGAAGGGCGCGCTCGAGACGACGGACATGGATATCCAGATGCTGATGGAGGAGGGCATCCTCGAGATCGAGGCGGTCACCTACCTGCGCGGCCGCACCTTGCCGGGCCTGCTGATCATCATCGACGACGCTCAGAACCTGACGCCGCACGAGATCAAGACGATCATCTCGCGCGCCGGGCAGGGCGCGAAGATCATCCTGACCGGCGACCCGCACCAGGTGGACAACTACTACCTGGACTCCGCGTCGAACGGCCTCACCAACCTGGTCGAGCGCTTCAAGAACCAGACCATCTTCGGCCACGTCACCTTCACCAAGAGCGAGCGCTCCGC
>JAHFCD010000028.1 GCA_023249695.1 Elusimicrobiota bacterium | reverse complement strand
ACCCCGAGGTCAAGACCCCCGCGCCGATTCCCTACGCGGAGATGTCCGCCGCGCTGCGCGCCCAGGTCCACGCCCTCGAGTCGGCCCGCGCCGACTACCTGGAGACGCTCGGCTACGAGACGGGCCTGCGCCGCGCCGAGGCCCTGCTGACCTCCCCCCGCCCTTCCGCCGCCGACAAGGCGCGGGCGCGCGCGCTGCTGTCCGCCGCCGCCGAATGGGCCGGACGCGGACGCGTCGAGGCCAAACGCCTCGCGGCGCGCAACCTGACCGCCGGCGTCGCGGCGCTGGACCTCGGCGACCTCGCGCTCGCCGCCCGCCACGCGTCGTGGACCGTCGACGCCCTCGTCGAACGGCGCGCGGAGCTGTCGCGCATCGCGCTGTCCGTGCGCCGCCGCCTTCTGAACGGCCTTTAGCCCCGCGCGCCCGCGAGATTTGCGGAAAACTTGAAGGCGGCTTGGTAGGATCGAGGCAGCAGGGAGGCCCCGATGTCGAACAACCGCTCGAAGCCGTTAAGGCTGCTGTGCGTCGCGGCGTTGATGTCCCAGACGGCGTCGTGCGGGACCATCATGTATCCGGAACGCAAGGGCCAGAAGGCCGGCAAGATCGACGCGGGCGTCGCCGTGCTGGACGCGATCGGCCTGCTGTTCTTCCTCGTGCCCGGCGTCATCGCATTCGCCGTGGACTTCAACAACGGGACGATCTATCTGCCGCGCGGCGGCGCGGGCTTATTGAATCGCGGCGAGCTGGAGAAGGTAAGGTTCGAGCCCGGGGCCGGCGCGCAGGCGCGCGTCGAACGGATTCTCCGGCGAAGAACCGGCGTGGACGCGCGGCTCGACGGCCCTGGGGTCGAGGCCCGCCGCCTGACCTCCCTCGACGAGCTGCCGGCGTGCTTCGCCGCCTACCAGACGCGGCAGGCCTTCGGCGCGACCATCGCGTCTCCGGCTTTGCAGGAGAAGGCCTTCGCGAACTCGGCCGAGTTCGACAGCGGGCCGATCACACGCGCGCGCGCGGCCGAGTGGGAGTCCACCTGCGCCAGCATGCGCGCGGCCTGCTCGGTCCGGTTCTGGCACCAGATCTGGGAGAAGCCCAGAAACAGGAGCTGGCGCGGCGTGAAGCCCTGCCACGACTCCTTGGCTCCCGGCAGCCGGTCGACGGCCATCCCGGCGACGAGCAGGCCGCCGTTGTCGGCCGTGTTCTCGCCCAAGGTCAGCTTGCCGTTGAGCTTGACGCCCGGAAGTGCCTCGTAAGAGCCGTACTGATCCACGAAGCACTGCGCTCGGCCCTCGAACGCCTTCGCGTCCTCCGGCGTCCACCAGTCTTCCATGTTGCCCTTGAGGTCGAACTTGCGTCCCTGGTCGTCGAAGCCGTGCGTGAGCTCGTGGCCGATGACCGCGCCGATCGCGCCGAGGTTGACCGCGTCCGGCATCGCCGGGTCGAAGAATGGCGGCTGGAGGATGCCCGCGGGAAAGTTGATGTCGTTCATCTGCGGGTTGTAGTAGGCGTTGACCGTGGGCGGCGTCATCAGCCACTCCTTGCGGTCGACGGGCCGGCCGATCTTGTTCAGCTGGCGAAGATGCTCGAACTCCGTCGCGGAGCGGATCGAGCCGAGCAGGTTCGAGCGCTCGATCTTGACGGAGCGGTAGTCGCGCCAGGACTCGGGATAACCGACCTTGTTGCCGATCGCCGCGAGCTTCGCGAGCGCCTTCTCCTTGGTTACCGGCGTCATCCAATCGAGGCTGGCGATGTCGTCCTTGAGCGCCGCCTCCACCGCGACGACGAGCGCGTCCATGCGCTTCTTCGTCTCCGGCGGATAGGCCTTCTCCACGTAGCCGCGGCCGAGGTCCTCGCCGAGCGCCCGGTCGACGAGCTCGACGCAGCGCTTCCAGCGCGGCTTGAGCTCCTTGGCGCCGGTGAGCCGGCGGCCGTAGAAGTCGAAGTTCTCGTCCACGAAGGACCGGCCCAGCCACGGCGCGGCCGACGACAGGGAGCGCCAGCGCAGGTAGGCCTTGAGATCGTCGAGCGGGGCCTCCCGCAGAAACGCCTCGAAGCCCTTGATGAAATCGGGCGCGGACGCGTTGACGGCGGTCCAGGACGGCCCGCCGGCGGCGTCGAAGTAGGCGTCGAACGCGAAGCTCGGCGCGAGCGCCTTAAGCTCCGCGCGGGTCATCTTGTGATAGGTGTTCATCGGGTCGCGGCGCGCGACGCGATCCATGGAGGCCTTCGCGAGCGCGGTCTCGACGCGCATCACGGCCGCCGCCTCTTTCGCCGCGGTGAGCGGGTCGGACCCGGCGAGGCCGAAGGAGCGCGCGGCGTGCCACTCGTAGGCGCGGCGCAGCTCGACGGATTTCGCGTCGTCCTTGAAGTAATAGTCGCGGTCGGGGAGGCCCAGGCCCGCCTGGTCGACGAGCGCGATCACCGAGGTCGAGTCCTTGTAGTCCTGGTCCGAGCCGTAGCCGAACCCGGCGTTGACGCCGTCGCGGTGGAGGCGGCCGAGCAGGGGCGCCAGGTCCTTGACCGAGGCCAGCGCCTTGATCGCGTCGAACGCGGACGCGAGCGGGCTGAGGCCGGCGGCCTCGACGGAGGCTTCGTCGGAGCACGCGCCGTAGAGCGCGCCGATGCGGCGGGAGGAATCGTCCTTGGGAGCGGCGGCGGCGGCCTCGAGCACGTCGCGCAGGATTTCCTTGTTGCGCTCGGACAGCTCGTTGAAGCGGCCCCAGCGCGACTGGTCGGCCGGGATCGGGTTGGCCTTCAGCCAGCCGCCGCAGGCGTATTGATAAAAATCGACGCAGGGCTTGGCCGTGAGGTCCATCGCCGCCGGATCGAAGCCTTGGGTTTTCTTCGGCGCGTCGGCGGCCGAGGCGGAAACGCAGAGCAGGGCCGTCATCAAGAGGCTTTTCATGCGGGGTCTCACTTGCCGAGGATCAGTTTAAGGGAAATGCCGAACAGGACCACGCCGAACGAGCGGCGGAGGACGTCCTGGGGAAGCGCGATCGCGAGCTTGGCGCCGAACAGCCCGCCGAGCACGAAGCCCGCGCACATGAGCCCCGCCGCCTTCACGTCCACCAATCCCTTCTGGTAATAGGTATAGGCCGCGAGGATGCCGATCGGCGGCAGCAGCATCGCGGTGCTGGTGCCTTGCGCCATGTGCTGCGAATACCCGAAGAAGAGAACGAGGATCGGGACGAGGATGATGCCGCCGCCGACGCCGACCATCCCGCTGAAGACCCCGACCAGCAGGCCCGTGGCGATAAACGCGATAGGGTTCATGGCGCCATTATACACAAAGCCCTCGCCCCGGCTTGAGGAACAGAGCGGCGTCGCGCGAGAGCCGCTCGAGCGTCCAGCCGAAGCGCTTCGCGATCCAGGCCAGGGTCTCCGGACGGTAGAACGCGATATGCGTGACGTCGCGATGGTACCACCACGACGCGAACGCCGCGTCGTCCTCGAGCACGCCCGTGAGCACGCCGAGCGCGCCCCCGGGCTCGAGCAGGGCGTCGAGATGCTGAAAATTTTCGGCGGGACGCCGGAAATGCTCGATGACCTCGGTGCAGACCACGAAGCTGTAGGCCTCGCGCAGGGCCGCCTCGTCCGGCGCGAAGAACGGATCGTAGTCGCGCATGACGAAGCCGCGCTCGCGCATCATCACCGACGCCGTGGGCCCCGGGCCGCTGCCGTAGTCGAGCCCGCGCGCCCCGGGCGGAAGGCGCGCCGAGAGCGGCGCGAGGAGCCGGTCGAGAAACGCGCGGTAGCCCGCGTCGCCCGGGGAGTTCCGGTGCGTTTCGTAGCGGGCACGCTCCGCGGACGGCTCCGCGTGCTGGGCCTCCGGCACGAAGGTCAGCGCGCAGGTCCCGCAGCGCAGAAAGACGCGGTCGGAGCGGTGGAAAGGCCCCGCTCCCCCCCCGCACAGCGGGCACGCCGCGCCGTCCACCGTCTACTCGACCGGTTCGACGACCACGGCTTCCTCGACGGTGAGCGCCATGGCGGCCTTCAGCGGCTCGACGCGGATCGGGCAATGGGAGTCCGTGCACCGCGCGCAGTACTTGCGCCGGCACGGATCGATGTGGACGTGGAGCTCCCCTTCGAGCCCCGACGCCGCGATGAGGCGCTTCTCGAAGCGCTCGGTGTCGTCGTGGGCCTCGGCCACGGGGAGGTACTCCGGGACGACGAGATGAATGTCGACGTGGGTGTAGCGCCCGGAACGGATCGCGCGCAGGCCGTGGACCGTGATCACGCCGGTCTCGTCCACGCCCTTCTTGAGCAGCCCGTCGAGGCCCGCCACGATCGCGGCGATCGTCCCCGAATCTTCCTCGTCGAGCAAGGCCGCCGCGGACTCGCGCACGAGGCCGAAGCCGGTCTTGGCGAGCAGGAGCGCGACCGCGATCGCGATGACGGGGTCGAGCCAGCTGAAGCCGGTGGCCGCCACGAGCAGAAGGCCGACGAAGATGCCGCAGGTCGTGTAAAAATCGGACAGCACGTGATGGCCGTCGGCCTCGAGCGTCTTGGACTTGAGGCGGCGCCCCGTGCGCAGGAGAAACCAGCCGAGCAGGCCGTTGAGCGCGCCGGCGCAGATGTTGAGGCCCATGCCCAGGCCGAGGCTCCGCAGCTCGACGCCCCGCGCCAACGCCAGCACCGCCTCGTAGATGATGACGAGGGCGGCCAGGGAGATCAGGCCGCCCTCGAAGGCCGCGGCGAAGTACTCCATCTTGCCGTGGCCGTACGGATGGTCCTTGTCGGCGGGCTGCCCGGCGAAGATGACCGCCCCGAGCCCGAACGCGGCGGCCACCACGTTGACGATGCTCTCGAGGGCGTCCGACTGCAGCGCCACCGAGCCCGTCATGTAATAAGCCGCCGCCTTCAGGACGAGGATCGCGATCCCGCCCAGCAGCGAGAGAACGATCGCGCGGACGCGCTCGCTCTGGGCGGAGTCCGAGGTCGTCATGCGTTTATTCGAGGACGAGGAGCTGGCCGCCGACGTGCCCCGCGTGGATGGGGCAGTAGATGCGGAAAATGCCGGCCTTGTCGGCCGTGAACTCGACGACCTTCGTATTGGCCCCTTCTTTATTGTCCACGGAGGCTTCGGTGCCCGCGATGCCCTCGATCGCGAAGGCGTGCACGCCCGACGGCGCGGTGTTGATCAAGGTGATCTTGACCTTGTCGCCCTTCTTGACGACGAAGAACGACGGCGTCCAAATCTTGTTGCCCTTGACTTCGATGTTGACCGACTTGAACTCGCGGACGGGGGCGGCGGGCGTCGCGGCACCGGCCGCGAACGTTTCCGTAATACAGGCGACGGCGGCGGCGAGAGCGAGCGCCGCGATCAGGATATTTTTCATGGTGGAGCCTCCGGGCCGGCAACGCGGCCTCCGGCATCATAGTCCATCGTCTTGCCGCGAGTCCAGTGAAGCGCTAAGATGGTTTTATGACCGCCCCAGATCCGCTCAGAGAGCTGTTCCGCGAACGCTTCGGCGCCGAGGCGGAATCGCTGACGCCCGTGAGGGCCGACGGCTCCAGCCGCAAGATCTACCGGCTCACCGGCGCGGGCACGGCCGCGATCGGCGTGCTCAACGACGACGCCAAGGAAAACCGCGCGTTCATCGAGTTCTCCAAGCACTTCTTCAAGAACGGCATTCCCGTGCCCGAGTTCTACGCCGAGAACGCCGAAGCGACGGCCTACCTGGAAGAGGACCTCGGCGACACGACCTTGTTTCAATTTCTCGGCAAGCGGCGTACGCCCGCGGGCTTCCCCGCCGAGGTGGTCGCCGCCTATCGAGACGTCGTGCGCTGGCTGCCGAAGATCCAGATCACGGCCGGCGCGACGATCGACGACAAGTGGTGCTATCCCCGCAAGAGCTTCGACAAGCAGTCCATGCTCTGGGACCTCAATTATTTCAAGTACTACTTCCTGACCTTGGGCGGCATCCCGTTCCACGAGGAGCGGCTGGAGGAGGACTTCCAGGTCTACGCGGACTACCTGCTCGCGGCGGAGCGGAAGTTCTTCCTGTGCCGCGACTTCCAGTCGCGCAACGTCATGCTCAAGGACGGCAAGCCCTACTTCATCGACTACCAGGGCGGACGCCGCGGCGCCCTGCAGTACGACATCGCTTCTCTTTTATACGACGCGAAGGCGGACGTCCCTTTCGAGCTCCGTGACGAGCTTCTGGACCTTTACATCACGGAAGCGGCGAAGCTCACCCCGATCGACAAAATCGAATTCAAGAAATTCTTTCCGGGCTTCGTCCTCATCCGCATCATGCAGGCCATGGGCGCGTACGGCCTTCGCGGCTTCCACGAGAAGAAGCCGCTATTCCTTCAGAGCATCCCCTACGCGATCCGCAACATCGAGCATGTCCTCGCGACGTCTGGCCTGCCGGTCGAGGTCCCCGAGCTGATGGGCGTCTTCAAGAAGCTCGTCGGCTCGTCGGCCTTGCGCCAGTTCGGCTCGGCCAAGCTCAAGCTGACCGTCCGCATCCAGAGCTTTTCCTACAAAGGCGGCATGCCCAAGGATCAGGGCGGCCACGGCGGCGGCTACGTCCTGGATTGCCGCTGCCTGCCCAACCCCGGCCGCCAGCTCGCGTTCAAAACGCAGTCCGGGCTCGATCCGGACGTCATCGCGTACCTGTCCAAGGAAGACGACGTCGATCGCTGGGCGCGCTCGGCCTTCTCGCTGATCGATCAGGCCGTCGAGGATTACGGCCGCCGCAACTTCACGGACCTCTTCGTCGCCTTCGGCTGCACCGGAGGCCAGCACCGCTCGGTGTACTTGGCCGAGCGCCTGGCCAAGCATCTGCGCGATCAGGGCGTGTCCGCGGTCGTCACGCACCGCGAGAAGAAGAGCTGGCCTAAAAAATGAAGGCCTTGATCCTGGCCGCCGGCGTCGGCTCCCGCCTCAAGCCGATCACCGACGAGACGCCGAAGGCCCTGATCCCGGTCGGCGGCGTCCCGATGCTCGAACGCGCGCTCCTCCGCCTCAAGGCCGCGGGCGTCAAATCGTTCGTGGTCAACGCGCACCATCACGCGCAGAAGGTCGCCGATTTCTGCGCCGATCTCTCCCGGCGCCACGGGGTCCCGGTTTCCGTTTCTCGCGAAGACGATCTTCTGCTCGACACCGGCGGCGCGATCAAGAAGGCGTCCGCGTTATTGAAGGGCCGCGACCCGTTCTTCGTCCACAACGCCGACGTGCTGACCGACCTCGACCTGCGGGCGATGCTCAAGGCTCACAAGGACGCCGGCGCCCTCGCCACGCTGGCGGTCCACGAGCGCGAGAGCGGCCGCGCCTATCTCTTCGACGCGAAAGGCCGGTTCGCCGGCCACGACCGCGGCGAGGGCAAGATCACCTGGGCCAAGGGCCAGGTCCCCAACCCCGCCCGTCTGCCGTTCGACGGCATTCACGTGATCTCGCCGGAACTGCTCGATAAGATCACGGAGAGCGGCGTGTTCTCCGTCACCAAGACCTACCTGCGCCTCGCCACCGCCGGCGCCGACATCCGCGCCTTCCGCTCCGACCGATGGGCCTGGCACGACATCGGCACCGTCGAGAAGCTCGCCGCCGCCGAAGCCTGGATCAGCGCCCGTCCCGCCTGACCGCGACTATCCTCAAGGATAGTTGGTAGAATGTACCCGTGGAAGATCCCCGCCCGACGCCCCCCGAGCCCAACGAGCCCAAGGAAGCGTTTCCCGCGCGTCCGAAGCTCGTCGGCCGCCCCAAAGGCCACGAGCTTCCCATTCCCTGGGTGCGGCTGCGCTCGACCGCGTCCGGCCACCAGCTCTACAAGCGCATGCTCGGCGAGGTGGATCCGAAGGCGCGCCCCGGCGACCTGGTCGCCGTGTACGACCGCTTCGACGCGCCTTACGGCGTCGCCCTTTATAATCCTCGCAGCCTCATCGCCCTGCGCTTGCTCACGCGCGGCATCGGCGCGTTCGACGCGGACGCGTTTTTCAATGAACGGATCGCGACGGCGGTCACCTTCCGGCGCGGCGTTCTCGATCTCGACGCGCGCACCGACGCCTATCGGATCGTGCACGACAACGGAGACGGGCTTCCCGGCCTGGTGGTGGACCGCTACGGCGACTGCATCGCCCTCGAGTTCTATTCGCTGGGCATGTTCAAGCAGTCCGCGCGCATCGAGCGCGCGCTGAAGATCCATTTCCCCAACGCCCGCTTCTTCCATAGGGCTTCGCCCCATACGCAGAGCATGGAAGGCTTCGAGCTCGACCCCAACAAGGGGACGGGAACCCGCGTCAAGGAGAACGGCGTCACGTTCATCGTCGATCCCTCCACCGGCTACAAGACCGGTTTTTTCACCGATCAACGCGAGAACCGCGCGGCCATCCTGCCGTTCGTCAAAGGCAAGAAAGTCCTCGACGTCTGCTCGTACACCGGCGGCTTCGCGCTGTACGCGAAGAAGCTCGGCGGCGCCGAAGAGGTCACCGCGGTCGAGCTCGACCCCGACGCCGCGGCGCTCCTCAAGATGAACGCCAACGCCAACCAGCAGCGCATCGACGTCGTCTGCGCCGATGCTTTCCCTTATATGCGCCAGGCCGCGATGAACACGCGCCGCTACGGCCTCATCGTGCTCGACCCGTACAAGCTCATCGCGAACCAGGAAGGCTACGCGCTCGGCCGCCAGAAATACATCGACTTGAACCGCCTCGGCATGGTCCTGCTCGAGCCCGGCGGCATCCTCGTCACCTGCTCATGCTCCGGCATGCTGTCGTGGGACGAGTTCCTGCAGTTCGTGCGCACGGCCGCCGGCTCGTGCGGGCGCCGCGTGCAGGTCTTCCGCAAGAGCGGCGCGGGCGCCGACCACCCGTTCACCGCGGACCACCCCGAAGGCGAATACCTGAAAGTCCTTTGGTGCCGCGTCCTCTAATCGCCGCCGCCTTTCTCCTCTGCGGCTGCAACGAGATCCGCTATCAGACCGCGCGCCTGCGCGCGAGCACGCCCAAGCTCGAGGTCCCCAAGGTCGCCTCCCTTCCCGACCGGCGCACGACCTTCGACTGCAAGGACGGCGAGCCCTTCGACGTGTTCTTCACCCCCGGCGGCGACGGCGCGGTGCTGTCGCTCGGCGGCGACGATTTCGCGCTGCGCGAGCTGTCCGCGGTCGCCGGCAAGCGCTTCAGCGACGGGCGCTACGAGCTCTACCTGAAAGAGGACGGCACGGTCTCCGTCTCGCTCGACGAGAAGCGCATCCGCGAGGGCTGCAAGCAGCGCTGAGGACCGAGGGGCCCGCCGGAGAGCGGGCCGTATGACGGGCCGGCCCCGGGCCTTTGGGCCGGAGCGGCCGCCTCCGCCGCCCGCTAGAATGCGGACGTGAGAAGCCTCCTCGCGATTCTTCCGTCGATGACGCTCGGCCTCACGCCCGTCCCGGCGCAGGTCTCCGCCGTCGCCCCCGCGCTCACCGCGTCCGCGCCCTCGTTGGCGCCGTTCTCCCTCGCACCGGCGTTCGCGTCCGCTCCGTCGCCCGTCGCCGCGTCGCCCATCGCCGCGTCGCCCGTCGCCGCGCCGGCGCTCGCGCTGCCGGTCTTGAGGGCCGCGGCCATCGCGCCGCGGCCTCTCGAAAACACCGCCCCGGCCGAGGGCGCGCGCGAGGCCGCCGCCGTCCCTTTCGGCGAGGCCCTCGCCCGAACCGCTCTCTCGGCTCCGGCCGTCGAAGACGGCGGCGGGCGCCAGCCCCGCTACCGCCTGGCTCCTCTCGGCTTCGAGGATCTCGCGCCTTCCGAGCAGTCCGATCCTCCCACCCCGCGCGCGCCGGAGCCCAGGCCCTTCCTGCTCCGTCATTACCGCGTCGCCCGGTTCTTCGCCGCGCCGCTCGTGCGCCTCGCCTACTCCGTGCGCGTGACGGACGCGGCGCGCATCCCCGCCGGCCCCGCTCTGATCGTCCCGAATCACGTCTCGCTGATGGACCCGATCCTGATTTCCTTCGCGACGAACCGGCCGATGCGCTTCCTGATGTACCGCGGCATCTACGAGACGCGCGGCCTGCAGTGGCTGTTCCGCTCGCTCGGCGCGATCCCGATCTCACCCAGGGACCCGAAGGAAGTCATCGAGGCGTCGCTGTACCGCGCGCGACGCGCGCTCGCCGCCGGCGAGACCGTCGTCGTCTTCCCCGAAGGCCAGCTCACGCGCACCGGCGACTTCAGCCCGTTCCGGCGCGGCTTCGAGCGCGTCGCGGCCGGAACCGGCGCCCCGGTGATCCCCGCTCACATCGACGGGATGTGGGGCTCGGCGTTCTCCCGCCACCCGAACGCCTCCTTTTTCCGCGGGCTTCTCCGGCGCCTGACCGGCCGCCGCCGCGTCTCCGTCCGTTTCGGTCCCGCGTTGCCGCGGGCCGACTACGCGCTCGCCCGCGACGCCGTCTCCCGCCTCGCCCCGCCCTCCAACGCCAAATAGTCTTATAGGACCAAAGGTCCCTCTATCAATAGGTCTTACGACCCTGGTACAATATTGATAACGGAGTATCCTTTGGAAACCTGTAATCCTCGAGATCGGTCGAGGAGCATCCACGTCCGAACCGAATTCGGACAGCCAGGAGAGCGAATGCCGCGCGTTCGCTCTCCTGGCTTTTTTTTCGAGCGCGACGAGACGCAGACGATGGAGGAAGGACGATGATGAACAGACTGTTGGCCCTTGGATTATTTCTTCTGGGAATCGGAGCGCCCGCTCACGCCCAGCGCGACCATCGTGGAGAACGGCCCGGCCAGGGCGGCGACCACCGGCGCGAACAGCCGCCTCGCCAGCAACCCCCTCGTCAGGAGCCCCCGCGCCAGCAGCCTCCCCGTCAGGAACCGCCGCGCCAGCAGCCTCCTCGTCAGGAGCCGCCGCGCC
>JAHFCD010000444.1 GCA_023249695.1 Elusimicrobiota bacterium | reverse complement strand
ATTCGGGCCGAGGAAGCGGCCGATGCGCAGCGCCTCGACGCCCTTCTCGTTCAAGACCGACAATTCCAAAACCGCGAAGTGGATCTGCAGGATCCTGTTCAGATACTGCTGCTGCTTGCCGGGGTTCATCGAGACGAAGTCCTCGAGGCCGGCGGTCTCGGTCAGCACGTTGCGGAAGGTCGTGACGTACTTGTAGGTCGTGTCCGAGAAGCCGACCGCCAAGGATTCCTGCATCGCCAGCGTTTCCTTGCGCAGGGACTGCTGGGTGATCCCGACGAGATGCCAGCCGACGAAGATCATCGGCGTCAGGGAAATGAGGAGGAACCAAAAGAGGATCTTATAGGCGAGCTTGCCGCGGTTCCTGGTGGAGGCCATGGGTTATCGTTCCGTGCCCGAATTATGACGGATTCGGAACACGAAATTGTTGCGCCGGGGGAAGGCTATTGGCCTTTCGCCGCGTTGCGCGACAAGAGCTGCTTGATGCGGGCCGCGAGCTCCGCGAGGTCGAAGGGCTTGGTGATGTACTCGTCGGCCCCGAGCTCGAACCCCTGCTTCTTCTCCTCCGACGAGAGGAAGCGTCCGGTCATCATGATGAGGATCGTGATCTTGGAGCGCTTGCGCAGCTCCTGGCAGATCTGGAAGCCGGACGAGTCCGGCAGCTGGATGTCCATGATCACGGCATCAGGCTCGATCTTGGCGGCGGCCGCGATGCCTTCCTTGGCCGCGCCGGCCTGGTGGCACTCGAAGCCGTCGAGCTCGAGGACCTCGGCGAGGCTCTCGCGCAGATGGGCGTCGTCGTCGATGATGAGCAGCTTCGGAAGCTTCGCCATATTATCTCCTCATCTCCGCGCCGGGCGGCACCAGCTTGTAGCCGACGCAGGGGATGGTCGTGATGTACTTCGCCGCGACGCCGAGCTTCTCGCGAAGCCGGCGCACGTGAACGTCCACGGTTCGAGGCGAACCGAAATAGTTATAGCCCCACACGCGCTCGATCAGGTACGGGCGCGAGAGCACGCGGTTGGCGGAGCTCAGGAAGACGTAGAGCAGGTCGAGCTCCTTCGAGGTCAGCGGGACGCGCTTTTTCGAGATGTGCAGGGTGTAGCTCGTGAGATTGAGCTCGATCTCGCCCATGTTGATGATCTCTTCGGAGGCGTTGACCTGCGTGCGGCGCAGCACCGCCTTGATGCGGGCGAGGCACTCGGCCGCGTCCCAGTTGAGCGAGAGGCACTCGTCGGCGCCGGCCTGGAAGAAGGCGAGGCGCAGGGAGACCTTGTCCTTCGCCGAGGACTGGGCCGGAGCCGACGAAGGCCCCGAGCGTCCGAACAGGGCGTAGGCGTGCTTGGACGGGGTGGTGGAAGCGGCGGGCTGATCGGCGTGCTCGACGAGAGCCACGATCGGCATCTGACGGGCCGGGCCCTTGGCGCGAAGCTGCTTGACGAGGTCGACTCCGTCCTCGTCGACGAGCTTCTGGCCGATGATCAGGAGATCGCAGCCGCGGTGCGCGAGAAGACCCTGGACCTCCTTGGCCTTCTGAGCGACCGTGACGGTCATGCCCGCGGCCTGAAGCGCCTCGAGGATGACCGCCGCGCGATTGGGCTCGCGCGAACCGTAAACGACGCTTGTTCTCATTCCGGGCTATTCCTCGGAGCCGCCCTCATCCTCGAGTTCGAGGCTGAGGCCGCCGAGCGAGCTGATCGCGGCGAAGAAGTTGTAGACGACCGCGAGCAGGAGCAGCGCGCCTTCGGTCAGCACGGCGTAGAACAAGGTGTAGAAGCCGACCGACATGGCCTTCTGCATCGCGCTCAACGCGGCGTTCGAGGAGTTCGGGGAGATCACGAAGGTCACCAGGCCGCCGAGGAAGCCGAGCAGCATGACGGTGCCGGTGATCGCGGGGCGCGTGGAGATCAGTATGGCGGCGGCCGCGATGAGGGCGCCGAGGATCGCGACGGGCGGCTTGCCGGCGAAGCCCGCGCCGAGCGCCAGCGCGGCGCCGAGGAAAACGGCGACAGGAAGGATAGGATGCTTGAACCAATAGGGATCGATTCTCTTCACGCGATAGCTCATTCCAATCTCCTTAATAGCGACTGCGGCCCGCCAAGAATAACAGAAGCAAACTCATTTGACAAGGGCTTGACGGTTTTATTTACAGTCGTCGTCCGGCGCCGTCCCTCTCATCGCTTCCAACGTTGGAAGCGATGAGAGGGAGATGAGGCGCGGCCGACCCACGCTTGACGCTGAGGCGGTATCAGGCTACACTGGACCCGCGTGAAAAAGAAGACCGGCCTCGTCGATACGAACATCTCCGGGCACCACTCGCTGCCCGCGCCCCGCCAGGTGCAGAAGCTTCTGCCCGCGTCGAAGCGCTGCCTGGAAACCGTCGCGCGCGGCCGCCGCGAGATCCGGGACATCCTGGACGGGAAGGACGAGCGCCGGTTCGTCGTCGTCGGCCCATGCTCGATCCACGACCCTCGCGCCGCGTTCGAGTACGCCGAGCGCCTGCGCGAGCTCGCGGAAACCGTGAAGGCGCGCTTCGTGCTCGTCATGCGCGTCTATTTCGAGAAGCCGCGCACCACCGTCGGCTGGAAAGGACTGATCAACGACCCGCGCATGGACGGCTCGTTCCACATCGAGGACGGGCTCAAGGCCGCGCGCAAGCTGCTGCTGCGCGTGGCCAAGCTGGGCCTGCCGGCGGCGACCGAGGCCCTCGATCCCGTGTCGCCGCAATACATGTCGGACCTGATCAGCTGGCACGCGATCGGCGCGCGCACCACCGAATCGCAGACCCACCGCGAGCTGGCCAGCGGCCTCTCCACTCCGGTCGGCTTCAAGAACGGCACCGACGGGGA
>JAHFCD010000027.1 GCA_023249695.1 Elusimicrobiota bacterium | reverse complement strand
TTCGATCCTGATCCCCGTCTACAACGAGAAGGCCACCGTGCTCGAGCTCGTGCGGCGCGTCGAGGCGGTGCCGCTGCCCCTCGCCAAGCAGATCATCATCGTCGACGACGGCTCCACCGACGGCACGCGCGAGCTTCTGGCCGGGCTGGGAAGCCGCGCGACCGTGATCCTGCACGAGAAAAATCGCGGCAAAGGCGCGGCGCTGAGAACCGCGCTGGCCCGCGCGACCGGGGACATCACTCTCATCCAGGACGCCGACCTCGAGTACGACCCGGTCGACTACCCCGGCCTGCTGGCCCCGATGCTGGACGGCCGCGCGGACGCGGTGTACGGCTCGCGCTTCCTCGGCGGACCGCACCGGGTCCTGTTCTTCTGGCACTACTTCGGCAACACGATCTTCACGATGATCACCAACGTCCTCTACAACATCAACCTGACCGACATGGGGACCTGCTACAAGGCGTTCCTGACCGAGCGGATCAAGGCGATCCCGCTCAACAGCGAACGCTTCGGCATCGAGGCGGAGATCACGGCGAAGATCTGCAAGCGCCAGCTGCGCATCTACGAGGTCCCCATCTCTTATTCCGGCCGCACCTACGCCGAGGGCAAGAAGATCACCTGGAAGGACGGCTTCTCCTACCTGTTCTGCCTTCTTCGCTACCGTGTCCTGGATTAAGGGCCGGCCGTTGACGGCACTGGCCGCGCTCGCCCTGGCGCTGCGCGTCCTCTGCGCCGCGGTGACCGAGGTCCGGCCTCTCTTTCCCGACTTCTATTACACCGACGCGGTCCGGATCCACGGCTACGCGTTGAACGCGCTCGAGGACGTCCGCGCCGGCCGCGCACCGGTCATCAACGGCACGCTCGGCGAGCGCGTGCAGACCTTGATCTCGCTCGGCTTTTACCGGATCTTCGGCCCCCGTCCTTTCACGGTCAAGCTGTTCAACGCGTTCCTGGGAGCGCTCGGCGTCGCGGCGTTCGCCTGGGCGCTGTCGATGGCCTTCCCCGAACCCACGGCCCTGGCCGCCGGCCTCTTGATGGCGGTTTGGCCGTCCCACATCTTTTACACCTCCCAGAATCTCAAGGAAGCCCCGGTCGGCCTGTTGGCCTACGCCGCGCTCGGCGCGGCGCTCGCGGCGGGCTTCGACGCGAAGGCGTCCCGTCCGCGCGCCGCGACGTTCGCCCTCGGCGCCGGCGCGGCCCTGCTCGGCGCCGGCTTCTATCGCTCCTACGTCATGATCTGCCTGGGAGCCGCCCTCTTGATCGCGCTCGGCCTCTCCGTCAAGCGGCCGGTTCAATTCAGCCCCGGGCTCACCGTCGCCGCTTTGGCCGCGGCCCTGGCGCTCTATCCGTCGGTCGCCCGGGGGCTGCTCGACTCGTTTCACTCCGCGACGCTCGGCGCGACCGACCAGGGCCGGGTCCAGTCCACCTTGATTCCGCTCACCTACGACGACCACGATTCGTCGGTCTACCGTCCGACCTCGCCCGAAGGCATCAGCCGCTTTCGAAGCGCGCGGCAGGCGTCGGACCGGCTCTGGGCCACGACCAAGGCGAACCGGGACATCGGCACGCAGATCTATCCCAATGAGACGTTCAAGACCTGGGGGGACGTGCTCCTCTACCTGCCGAAGGGAGCCTTCGCCGTGCTGTTCATGCCTCTGCCGGGGCTTTATCCGTTGGACGGCAAGCTCGGCCGCTATGCGTCGGCCGGGGAAAATTTGATTCTTCTCGCTCTCGCCGCCTTGGCCGCCGCCGGATTCCTCCGCGGCCCGAAGACGCCCGCGCGCCTCGGCTTGCTCGCGTTCTTCGCGGCGATGACGCTCGGGGCCTCCCTCCTCGAATTCGACCTGGGCAGCGCCGGCCGCCACAAGCTGCTCTACCTGCCGATGCTGTTTCCCTTCGCCGCCGGGGAAGCCCTGCGCCTCCTCGGGCGGGAGGAGCCGCGATGATCAAGGTCTTCCAGATCCTCGAATGCGGCGGACCCGGCGGAACCGGCGAGCAGGTCGCCGCGATCTGCAACGGGCTCGATCCCGCGCGCTTCGAGGTCTCTCTCGTCTACGCGGTGCGGGGAGGTTCTCCCGACGCGTACCGCGCGAAATGCCGGGGCGCCCAGAACGCGTACTACGTCCCGGAGATGACGCGCGAAATTTCCCCGCTCAAGGATCTGGCCGCGTTCCAAAAACTCCGCGCTCTTTTCGCGGCGCACCGGCCCGACGTCGTGCATGCCCACTCCTCGAAGGCGGGCGTCCTCGCCCGCGTCGCGGCCAAGGCCGCCGGCATCAAGACCGTTTTCTACACCCCGCACGGCTACGGCTTTCTCCAGCAGGACCGTTCGGCGGCGTCGCGCCTCCTCTATAAGGCCGTCGAGGCGGCGGCCGCGCCCCTCGGCACGACGATCGCCTGCGCGCCCGGCGAGGCCGCCGCCGCCGCAAGCCTCGGCGGCGGACCCGTGCGCACGGTCTGCGACGCGTATCTCGGCGAGCTTCTCGATCCTCTGCCCCACGACGGCCTCGCCGTCGGCTCCTGCGGGCGCCTGACCTACGCGCGCGACCCCGACGCGTGGATACTTCTCGCCCAGCGCCTGACCGACTCGCGCAACGGCGTCAAGTGCGCGTGGATCGGCGGCGGCGAGGACGAGGCGCGCGTGCGCGTGCTCCTCGAAAACATGAATCTTTCCGGCCGCGCCGAGATCACGGGCTGGCTCTCGGCGCCGGAGGCGCGCGAGCGCCTGCGCGCGCTCGATCTGTTCGTCCATTACTCCCGCTGGGACGCGCTGCCCAACGCGGTGCTCGAGGCCATGGCCGCCGGCCTTCCCGTCGTCGCCTCGGACAACGCGGGCAACCGCGACGCCGTAGAAGACGGCGTCACCGGGTTCATCGTCAAGAACGAGGTAGAGCTTCTCGAGCGCTGCCAGCAGCTCATCGACGACAAGGCCCTGCGCCTGAAGCTCGGCGCGGCCGGACTCGAGCGCGTCCGGAGGAACTTCACGCTCGAACGCATGATGACGGAGCTGTCGCGCCTGTACGCGGCCTGACCCTCAGTCCTTCGGCCAAAACGCCAGCGGCTTCTCCCACGGCTGAAGCACCGGCGGCAGGGCGCGAGCCGCGCGCGCGTCGAGCGCGCTCAAACGGCCGCTGGCCGCGTCGAACAGGCGAAAGGAGGAATACGGCCGGACTCGGCCGTCCGCGTAGACCCCTTCGGGCCGAAAGGTCACCCATTCGCTGTACGCCAGGGCCGAGCGTTCGGAGTCTCCGGTCCAGACGTGGACGGCCGCGCTGACATCGTAGCCGCTGAGGAACACGGGGGCCTTGCGCGCCGCGTAAAGCTCGGGCAGGACGACCAGCAGCGACTTATCCTTGGGCCAGTCGCCCAGGACCGCCAGCGCGCGATCCCGGAACTCCAGCTGGCGCCTGTAGGACTCGCGCCAAATGCCAGAGAACGTCAGATGGATCACGAGGCAGGCGCTCGCCGCAGCGGCCAGGGCGGCGGTGCGTCGCGGATTCCCGGACAGAAGCGTCCACCCGCACAGCGCGGCGCAGAGCCCCGCAACGGGAAGCTGATTGAGGCGGTTCATCTGGTCGTAGGCGCCGGGCGCGTAGTCGCTGAAGCAAAGCGGGAGATACCCGAGGACGTAGACCGCGCCCCCCCACAGGATGAGCCGCCGCCCGGCATCCGCTTCGCCGGCCTCCGACGGACGACCGAGAGCCGCGCGCGCCAGCCAGGGCAGAATCAAGGCGCCGGCCGACAGGACGGGATGCCAGACCGCCGCCTGCCAGGCGCAGCGCGCCAGGTACACGAACCAGCGCGGGTCCAACAGCGACCGCAAGGCCATATAGTAGACGAAGGCCGCCTGTCTCGCGGAAAACGCCACCGTCTTGTTGTAGGGAACGAAATGAGGAAGAACGACGAACTTGGCGACCACGAAGGCCGCCAGGGCGGCGGCGCCCACGAACACGGCGAGCCGCGGGCGCGATCCGGATTCCCGGGCGCCGGGGCCCAGCGCCCAGACCGGCAAGAGGAAGAAGCATTGGTCGTACACCCCGAGCGCGCACAGGAGCAGGCCGACGGCCAGCGCCAGGGCGGAGTTTCGACCGGTCCGCGCATGACGCGCCTGCGCGAGGCACGATCCCAGAAAGCACAACAGCGACGTGGAGAGCTGCAGCGCGGTCGCGGGCCAGAATAAAGTCGAGTCCTTGTTCGGAAACGCGAGGAAGAGAAGCGCGGCCAGCAAAGCGTGGACTGGCGGCGCGCCGAAGCGGCGCAGCAGCTGGTAGAAGACCAGGCATAAGGCCGCGGTCAAGCCCGCCATGGAGGCCTGCCAGAACGCCGCCTTGAGCCCGAACAGCCAGAACGGCAGGGCCCAGCACAGGACGGAGAGCGGGCGATAGATGTGCGCGGTTCCCTGAAGCTGCCCGAACGCCGTGTCCCAAAACCGGCCGCCCATCAGGGACATGTGGTACAGCAAGGGCCAGTCGTCGTGGTAGAAGCCGAGGCGCGTGAGCCCCCAGCCTCCGTAGCAGAGGAAGGTCGCCAGCGCGATGAACGCCGCGGGCCAGACAGGGGACTCGCGCGGCGAGCTCGCATCGACCGGGGTGCGCTGATCCACGGGCGGATTATACCTTTATCGACGGATCGCCCCCGGCCGCGGCGCGCTCGGCGGCCGGCGGATGAATTGATATGATCCTCTCCGGAATGACCCCTCGAGACCGGCGGCTGACGGCCGCCGCCGCTTTGCTCGGCGCAGCCCCCTTTCTGCTCACCGCTCCGTTCTGCGGTCTCTACCTCGACGATTACTCCTTTCTGCGCATGCTCGAGGGCGTTTCGCCGCGCGACCTGTGGCTCGCGTTCCTCCGCTACGTCCCCGGACGGAATCTTCACATTCCCTTTTTCTACTCCCTCCTCGCGCTGACCGGCCGCTCCGTTTTCGCGATGCACCTGATCGGCGTCGCCTTCGACGCGCTGAACGCCGCCCTGCTCTTCCTGGCGGTCCGCCGCGTGACGGGCCTGCGTTCGGTGGCCCTCGCCGCCGCCGCGGCCTTCGCCGTCGCGGCGAACCACGGCGAAACTCATTTTTGGATCAACAACATACCGCAATGCCAGATCCCCGTCGCGTTGATACTGGCTTCCCTGCTGCTCGCGTCGAACGGCCGGCTTTTCGCCTCCTGCGCGGCGTTCGTCGTCGCCTTGTTCACCTATGACCAGGTTTTCTTTCTTTGGCCCCCGCTGCTCGCCGTCGCGTGGAGCGGGGACCGCGCGCCGCGCCGCGGGCGCTACGCGGCGGCCGCCCTCGGCCTGCTCGTCCTGAACGCGGCGCACCTCGCCCTGCGTTATCTTTCGCCCTACTCCGCCGGCGGCCGTCCCCTGATCCGCGCGGCGGATGTCTTATCCCGGGCCTGGGACGCGGCCGCCGCCGTGCGGCAGGGCATTCTCCCGTGGCCGACCAGCTCCCACGCGCATTGGGCCTGGACTTTTCCCGTCATCGCCATCGCGCTCGCCGGCGCCGCCTGGCTGCGGCGCGCGATCCGCTTCGAAGCCAAGCATGAGGCCGCGGCGCTCGACGCGTGGACGCGCGGCGTCGGCTGGCGCGCCGCGGCGGCGGGCGGCGCGGCCTGGACCGTCCTCGCTTACGGCCCGAACCTCTTCTGGTACCTGAGCCCGCGTCACAGCCTGATCCCCTCCCTCGGCTGGTCCGTCGCCGTCGCCGCGCTCGGCGCCCGCGCCGTCTCGCGCGGAGGACGCGCGGCCCGGCTCCTGCCGTGGCTCGGCGGGTTTTTTTTCGCGGTCGCGGCGGTCTCCGACGTGCACGAGGGCACGCAATGGATCGACTCTCGCCTCCTGCGCGACGATTTCGAGTCGGCGGTCCTGCGCTTGTCGCCGCCGGTCGACTCGGTGTTTCTCGTCGGGGCGCCGCGCCAGCTCAGGCGCGCCCCGGCCTTCAACCTCCGCCACGACGTCGCGATGGCGGCCGGCCGCGCCTGGAAGCGGCCGATCGAGATCGGCGACAACCAGCTCTCCCCGACCCGGCGCGGCGTGGTCTACGCCAACGACCTGACCTTGCTGCCCGAGGCGGACTTCCGTTGGCTGCCCGCCGCGCAGGCCAATCTTCTGGCCTACGACCCGTCGCGGCGCTCGTTTTCCTGCGTGGCCGCCCTGAGCGTGGCGGGCCCCGCCGGCCCGAGCCGGGAGCTGCGGCTGCGGCCCAACGCGGGCTGCACCATGGTCCTGCCCGCGGCGGCGGACACCTTGCTCCTCTCCTCCGAGGCCCGGCCGGCGCCGCGAGGCGTCCCCGGCGCCTCGAAGGCGGGAGGGCTGGCGCTTCTGGGCGCCTCGGCCGCGATTCAAGGCGGGGCAACCGTCCTCGAGCTCGAGTGGAAGATCGAAACGCCTCCCGCGGGGACCTTGGCGTTCATCCCGCGCCTCAAAGACTCCGCCGGACGCCTGATCCTCGACGCCGTCTTCCCTTCGCGCGGCGCCAAGCGCCCGTACCCGATGATCTGGCCGCTGATCGACGATCTCGCCGCCGGCCTGAGCCTCAAGCCCGGTCAAGGCCTGCGACAGACCTTCGCGCTCAGGCGCGTCCCGGCGGGCCTCACATCCGGCGCCGTCCTCGAGCTCGACGCCTTCAAGATCGCTCCCGACGGCCGCGCCGCCCCTTTGGGAACGGTGACGGCCCCTCTTTCCATCAAACGCTGATTCCTCCCCCGTCGGAGGAATTGATATAATTCCCCTCAGCATGGCCCTCAAGAACCGCGCCCACCAGGCGGAGCCCGCGACGCCCCCCCTGCCGCCCGCCGTGGGCCTCCCGCCGTGGCTCCGGCACGGACTGCGCACGGTCGGCCACCTCCTCTTCGACGCGGTCGCCATCGCCGCCGCCTACCGCGTCGCTTTTTGGGCGCGCTTCGAGTGGGCCTGGCTCGTCTCGCGCATACCGCTGTCGGGCGAGGCGGTCGCCTGGGATAAATACCAGGGCCTGCTCTACGCCGCGGTGCCGATCTGGCTGCTGCTGATGCGCTCCAACCGCGTCTACACGGCCTCCTACATGGGCTCGGCCGACCGGTTCCTCCAGATCGCGAAATCCGCCGCGCTCGGCACGCTCACGACGCTGGCCGCCGCCTTCCTCTACGAACGGCTGGCCTATTCACGCGTGATGCTCGCGATCGTCTTTCCGATCGGGGTCGTCTTCCTGAGCGCATCCCAAACCGTGACGTTGTGGCTCGACGACTGGCTCGCCGGCCTCGAGGCGGCGCGCCCCGTCCTGCTCGTCGGCGGCGGCCCGGTCGCCGCCGTTCTCAAGGAGCGCATACTGGCGCGCCACCCCGGGGCGGAGGTGCGCGAGACGCCCGCGCTCGACGACACGATGGGGTTCGAGCGCCTGCTCGACTCCGCGAACTGGTACGAGGTCATCGTGCTGCGCACCCGCGACGTGCACGAGCGCATCCTCGCCGCCGCCGAGGCCTGCGACGCGCGCGGCATCCGCTTCGCCTTGGTGCCCGATCTCCTCGAGATCCGCATGGGCGAGGTCCAGATGGACCATCACCTCGGCCTGCCCGCCTACCGCATCAAGCACACGTCCCTGACGCGCGCCAATTTCCTGGCCAAGCGCATCTTCGACGTCGCCTTCTCGACCGCGCTCCTCCTCGCGTCGGCGCCTCTCTGGCTCCTGATCTGCCTCCTGATCAAGCTCGACTCGCCGGGCCCGATCCTCTTCACGCAGAAGCGGTACGGGTTCAAGCGCCAGGTCTTCGACGCGTTCAAGTTCCGCACGATGGTCGTCGACGCCGAGAAGAAGATCGAGTCGGTCAAGGACCTCAACGACACGAAAGGCGCGTTCTTCAAGTCGAAGAACGACCCGCGCGTGACGCGCGTCGGCAAATGGCTGCGCCGCTTCTCGCTTGACGAATTCCCGCAGTTCCTCAACGCTTTCCTCGGCGACATGAGCGTCGTGGGCCCGCGTCCGCTCGCGCTGACGACGGGCGAAGTCGAGGCCCTCGAGCGCGACTTCGGCGCGACCGCCAAAAAGCGGATGAACATACTTCCCGGCATCACCGGCCTATGGCAGGTGTCCGGCCGTTCCGACGTGTCGAGCGAGCAGCGCTTCGCGCTCGACCTCTTCTACATCGAGCACTGGTCGCTGGGACTCGACCTCGAAATCATCGTAAAAACGCCTGCCGTCATGATATTCGGCAAGGGGGCCTATTGACCGCGATCGCCGTCGACATCCCGCTTCTCACCCTGAAGGGCCAGCAGCTCGAGATCGGCGCCGAAGTGAAGGCCGCCGTCTCGCGCGTCCTCGACTCGGGCGTCTACATCCTGGGTCCCGAAAACAAGGCGTTCGACGCCGAGTTCGCGCAGGCGATCTCCGTGAAATACAGCCTCGGCGTGGACTCCGGGACCTCGGCGCTCGAGCTCGCGCTCGAAGCCGTCGGCGTCGGCCCCGGCGACGAGGTGATCGTCCCCTCGTTCACCTTCATCGCGACCGCGACCGCCGTGTCCGTCCTCGGCGCCAAGCCGGTGTTCGCGGACGTCGATCCGGTGACGATGACTTTGGATGCCAAGTCGGTGGAAGGCGCTTTATCCCCGAGGACCAAGGCGGTCATCGCCGTGCACATCTTCGGCCAGCCGTGCGACCTGGATCCGATCGTGTCGCTGGCGCGCTCCCGAAAGATCGCCGTCATCGAAGACTGCGCCCAGTCCCATCTCGCGACCTACAAGGGCCGCCCGACCGGCTCTATCGGCGACCTCTCCGCGTTCAGCTTCTACCCGTCGAAGAACCTCGGCGCGGCCGGCGACGCCGGCGCGGTGACGACCAACGACGAGAAGCTTCGCGACACGATCAATATCCTGCGCAACTGCGGACGCTCGGCCGCCGCCGGATACGATCACGTCCGCGTCGGCCACAACTGCCGCCTCGACGAGATCCAGGCCGCGGTCCTGCGCGTGAAGCTGCTGCGCCTGGACGCCTGGACCGCCTCGCGGCGGCGCCTCGCCGCGATCTACGACGAAGGACTCGCCGGGCTGCCCCTGAAGAGACCCCCTCTGGGCTCCGAATCGAGCAAGCCCGTCTTTCACCTCTACACCGTGCGCACCGACCGCCGCGACGCGCTCGCCGAGGATCTGCGCCGCCACGGCATCGGAACCGGCGTCTATTATCCGACCCCGGTTCATCTCCAGCCGGCCTACGCCGCGCTCGGGATAAAGCGGGGGGCGCTGCCGGTCTCGGAAGCGGCCTCGCGCGAGGCGCTGTCGCTGCCGATGTATCCGGAGCTGTCCGCCGCGGACGCCGGGCGCGTCGTCGAGACCGTGCGGCGCTTCTTCAAATAAATTGGCCCGCATTCTCTACGTCAGCACGTCGACGACGATCGGCGGCGCGGAGAAGACGCTGTATACCTTGGCGACTTTGCTCGACCCCAAGGTCCATCAGGTCGCCGGCGTGGTCAGCGTCAAGCCTGAGGGCGCCTACGCCCGCAAGCTGAAGCTGCAGGGCATCCGGACGGAATCGCTCGACATCGAGGGCACGCCGAAGCTCGCCGACGCGGCGCGCCTGGCCGCGATCATCACCCGCCTGCGACCGGACATCGTGCACGCCGTCATGTTCAAGGCCATCCAGCTCTGCCGCCTGGCCAAGCCCAAGGTGGATTTCCCCTTCAGGCTCGTCAGCTCCCCGCGCGTGCACTATCGAACGCGCTCGGCGTTCACCTTGCTCATCGACCGGGCGCTCAAGAATCGCGACGACCTCCTGATCGCGGAATGCGACGCGAGCCGGGAATTCCTCGTGGAGCGCCTCCATTACGCCGCGGACAAGGTCCTCACGATCCGCAACGGAGTGGACCTCGCCGGCTGGCCCGTCTCCAAGGTGGACCGGCAGAACCGCCGCATGGAGCTGCGTCTGAATGCCGGAGAGGTGCTGATCGGCGCGGTCGGCCGGCTCGACAAGCAGAAGGGATTCGCGACGCTCATCGAGGCCATGTCCCGGCTCAAAGGCACGGACCTGCGCTGCGTGATCCTCGGCGAGGGGCCCGAGCGCATCCATCTCGAGGCCCTGATCCGCAAGCACGAGCTCGAAAAGCGCGTCTGGCTCTACGGCGAGCGGCCGGACATCGTCGCCTGGCTGTCCGCGTTCGACATCAACTGCCTGCCCTCCCTTTGGGAAGGATTGCCGAACAGCTTGCTCGAGGCGATGGCGCTCGGGCTGCCCGTCGTCGCCTCCGCCGTGGACGGCGTGCCCGAGGTCGTCGAGAACGGCAAGACCGGCGTGCTCGTCCCCGCCGCCGCCCCCGCCGCTTTGGCCAAGGCTCTGAAGGCGCTCGCCGAGGATCCCCCTCGCCGCGCCGCCCTCGGCGCGGCCGCGCACGCCGCCGTGATGGAAAAGTTTACTTTGCGCCGGATGATGGACGAATACCACGACGCTTACACCCGCGTGGTACAATCGTAAAGCGATGAGCCGCATCCTCCTTCTTCGCCCCCCCTCCGTTTTCTCCGCCGGCGCTTACAGCGCCGCGATCACGATGCCCGTGGCGTTGGCCTATCTTTCGGCCGCCCTGCGCGAGAAGGGCCATCTCGTGGACAACATCGACGCGCTGGGCGAGGACCTCGGCCGCATCAGCGTCTCCTACGGACCGAACGTGCGCTACCGGGGCCTGTCGAACGAGAGGATCGTCGAGCGCATCGCGGCGCTTCCGGCGCCGGACGCGATCGGCATCACCTGCATGTTCTCGCAGGATTGGCCGCACGTCGAGGACATGATCACGGCGATCGCCGCGGCCTTCCCCGGGATTCCGGTCATCCTCGGCGGCGAGCACGCGACGGCCACCGCCGCCTACGTCCTGACCTCCTGCCCTCCGGTGCGCT
>JAHFCD010000443.1:2122-2860 GCA_023249695.1 Elusimicrobiota bacterium | reverse complement strand
GGGCGAGAAGGACCGCGCCGTGGAGATGCTCGCGGGCTTCGCGCGCGCGCACGTCAAGGACGCCGCCGTCCGCGTCGGCCTCGCGGACATCCTCAGCCTGCAAGGCCGCCTCGCGGAGTCGATCGGCGCTTACGAGGAGGCGCGGTCCCTGTCACCCCGCGATCCCGGCCTGCTCATGAGCCTGGCTCGGCTGTACCTGCGCGGGGGCGACGCCGGCGGCGCCGAGAAGATTCTGCGCCGGGCCGTCGCGCTGAAGGCCGGGCCCGAGGCCTCCCTGCTGCTCGGCGAGCTGCTCAAGGACAAAGGCGAGGCGGCCGCCGCGGCGCCCCATCTGCGGGCCGCCGCCGTCGATCGGCCGCGAGGCGGCGACGCGCACGCGCGCATGGCCGACGGCCTCACGCGCTTTCGCGCGAACGTGAAGCTCGGCGCGTTCAAGGAGGCCTTCCGCGAAGCGGAGGCGCTGCTCGACGACCAGGGCTCGCAGGAATGCATCGACTCCTTCTTCGTCTCGCCCGACCAGAAGGAGCTGATGCCGACGCTCGAAGCGCTCAAGGCCTTTTCCGTCGCGGAGCCCGCCAATCCGTGGCCGCTGTATTTCCGGGCCACCTTGCTCAGCAACATGGGCCGCGGCGAAGAGGCGATCGCCGAGACCGAGAAGCTGCGCAAGATGCCCAAGCGCTACGACTGGATGCGCCACAAGCACGGCGAATTTCTGCTGGCCAACCGCCGCGATTACGC
>JAHFCD010000443.1:0-2112 GCA_023249695.1 Elusimicrobiota bacterium | reverse complement strand
CGCGGCGCTGAAGTGCGTGCCCGGCTTCTGGAAGGCGCGCGCCGTCCTGGCCGAGATCGCCCTGTGCCGCGGCAAGGCCGCCGAGGCGACGAGTCTGACCGACGAGCTCATCGCGGCGCTGCCGCCGCGGTCGCGGCCCTGGGGCCACGCGTGCCGCGGGAAAATCCTGCTCTGGGCGGGCGCGTACGCGGACGCACTGGAAAGCCTCGAGCTCGCCGTCGCCTCGGGCGTCCCGCAGTCTCTGCGCCATCGCGGCGCGGCGCTCCTGCTCTCCGGCCGCCTCGACGAGGCGGGAAGCGACCTCGAGGAGGCGCTGCGCCAGGGCGTCGACGCCGAGGGCCTCACCTGGCGCGGCGAGCTGCGGCGGCGCCGCGGTGATTTCAAGGGCGCGGTCGAGGACCTCAACGCCGCGGTCCGGATGGACGGCGCGAATTCCTTCTGGGCCCTGGCCAACCGCGCGCTGGCCAAGGGCGCTGCGGGGGACGCGGCCGGCCAATGGGCCGATTTCTCGACGATCCGACGCGACGTCCTCGACCACTTCGAGACGGCGGCGGGGCTCAAGGCCAAGTCCGCCGGAGACCCGGCCGCGGTCCGCGCCGTCCTCGAGGCCGGGCTCGCCCTCGCCCGCGGCGTGCGCGTCTCCAACGAGTATTTGTTCCCGGTTTGGATGAGCCATGGCCTTCAAGCTTAGTCCCGCGCAGAAGGCCCGTCTCAAGCGCGACGGCTTCGTCGTGCTGCCCAAGATCGTCCCCGCCGACCTCACCGGGGCCGCCGTGCGCGAGATCAACCACCGCCTCGGCAGCGGCGAGCATCCGGACAAGGACGCCTACGCCGACAAGAAGGATTATCTCTCGGAATACGTGAGCACTCCGGCCGTCATGAGCCTGACCCGGGGCGGGGTGCGCGACGCCGCCGAGTCCCTGCTCGGCGCCGGACGCATCGAGCCCCTCACGCAGGGACAGGTGGTCCTGCGCTTCCCCGCCGAGCACGACGCCGTCGAATACGAGCGCCTGATCCACATCGACGGACTCTACTCCAACAAGGACGGGCTTTACACGAACTCGAAGAAACCGCTGCGCTACTCGCTGTGCGCCGGCGTCTTCCTCAGCGACACGCCCAAGCCGGACATGGGCAACCTCACGGTGTATCCGGGCACGCACCGTCTCATCGCTCAAACGATCAAGAACAGCGGCCTCGGCGCGCTGAAGGCCGGCATCGAGCGCAGCCTTCCCCTGCCTCCGCCCGTCCAGGTGACGGGGAGGACCGGAGACGTCGTCCTGTTCCATTTCCAGCTCGCGCACGACAAGGCGCGCAACGACTCCCCCCATATCCGCCGGATCGCGTATTTCCGCTTCTGGCACCTCGACGCGTGGTACGACCGCTCGCGCGAATACCTGACGAAGGCGATGATCGATCCCTGGCTCGAATGGCCGGGAATGCGGGGCGTCGATGAAGCTTAGCCCCGCCCAGAAGCGCCTCCTCGCGCGCGACGGCTTCGTCGTCCTTCCCGGCGTGATCCCGCGGGAAAGGATCGACGCCGCGCTGCGCGACATCAATCACCGCCTCGGCTCCGGCAAGCATCCGGGCAAGAATAATTACGCCGGCGGCGTCGATTACCTCTCCGAGTACGAAAGCTCGCCCGCGATCATGGACCTCATGAACGCCACGCCGCTGCGGGCGCTGGCCACGTCTTTGCTCGGGCACAACCGGGTCGAGCCCTGCACCCAGGCCCAGATCGCGCTGCGCTTCCCGACGCCGACGGACGATTCCCCGGCGCTGCGGGACGTCCACATCGACGGGATGTACGACAAGACCTCCGACCTGCCGATCGTCCGCTACACCTTCTGCGCCGGGGTCCTCCTCAGCGACGTCCCGCGCGAAGGCATGGGCAACTTCGTCGCCTATCCGGGCACGCATCAGCAGATCGCCCGGCTGTTCAAGGAGAAAGGCCTCGGAGCCCTTAAGAAAGGCCTCACCAAGTGCCTCCGCCTTCCGCGGCCGGTTCAGGTGACCGGCAAGGCGGGCGACGTCGTGCTGTTTCACTTCCAGACGGCCCACGACAAGGTGCGCAACGATTCCCCGGACATCCGCTACGCGGCGTACTTCCGCTTC
>JAHFCD010000442.1 GCA_023249695.1 Elusimicrobiota bacterium | reverse complement strand
AAGGCCCCGGACGGCAAGGAGTACACGCCGCAGCAGCTCTCCGCCTTCCTGCTCCAGAAAGTGAAGCGCGACGCGGAGGCCTTCCTCGGCACGACGATCGACAAGGCGGTCATCACGGTCCCCGCCTTCTTCAACGACAACCAGCGCCAGGCCACCAAGGACGCGGGCACCATCGCGGGCCTCGAGGTCGTGCGCATCGTCAACGAGCCCACGGCCGCCTGCCTCGCCTACGGCATCGACAAGAAGGGTAAGGACGAGAAGATCATGGTCTTCGACCTGGGCGGCGGCACGCTCGACGTCACGATCATGGACTTCGGCGGCGGCGTGTTCGAGGTCATCTCGACCTCCGGCGACACCCAGCTCGGCGGCACGGACATGGACAAGGCGCTCGTCGACTACATCGTCGACGAATTCAAGAAGGAGACCGGCGCGGACGTCTCCAAGGACCCGATGGCCTACCAGCGCGTCCGCGAGGCCGCGGAGAAGGCGAAGATCGAGCTCTCGACCACCTTCGAAACCGACCTCAACCTTCCGTACCTGACGGCCATCGACAACGCGCCCAAGCATCTGGCGCTCAAGATCAGCCGCGCGAAGCTCGAGACCCTCGTCGAGTCGATCGTCAAGCGCTGCAAGACCAGCATGGAGCACGCGCTCTCCGACTCGAAGCTGAAGTCGTCGGACATCACCAAGGTCATCCTGGTCGGCGGCCCGACCCGCATGCCCATCGTGCAGAAGTTCGTCGAGGACTATGTCGGCAAGAAGCTTGAGCGCGGCATCGACCCCATGGAATGCGTCGCCTCCGGCGCCGCGGTCCAGGCCGCCGTGCTCACCGGTGAAGTGAAGGACGTCCTGCTGCTCGACGTCACGCCGTTGACGCTGGGCATCGAGACGCTGGGCGGCGTGATGACGCCGGTGATCGAGCGCAACACGACGGTCCCGGTGGAAAAGTCCCAGACGTTCTCCACGGCCGCGGACAACCAGCCGGCGGTCACGGTCAACGTCCTCCAGGGCGAGCGCCCGAAGGCGTCCGACAACGTGCCTCTCGGCAAGTTCGACCTCGACGGGATCCCTCCCGCCCCGCGCGGCACGCCGCAGATCAAGGTGACCTTCTCCATCGACGCCAACGGCATCCTGAGCGTCAAGGCCGAGGACCTGGGCACGAAGAAGGCTCAGCACATCACCATCTCCGCGTCCAATAAGCTGGACAAGGCGGAGATCGAGAAGTTCGTCAAGCAGGCCGAGCAGTTCGCCGAGGAAGACAAGGCGTTCAAGGAGAAGGTCACGGCCAAGAACGAGTCCGACACCTTGCTCTTCTCCGCCGAGAAGGCGCTCAAGGAGCATGGCGACAAGGTCTCCGCCGAGGACCGTCAGAACATCGACCGCGGCATCTCCGAGCTCAAGGAAGCGCTGAAGGGCGACGACCTCGCGGCCATCAACAAGGCCAAGGAAGCGCTGATGAAGGCCTCCCATAAGCTCGCCGAGGAGATGTACAAGGCCGAGTCCGCGAAGGCGGGAGCGCAGGGCGGAGCCTCCGAAGGCGCCGCCGGCGCGGAAGCCAAGGGCGGCGACAACGTTGTCGACGCCGAGGTTGTCGATGAAAAGAAGGACTAATCAGGCTGGGTTTACGCCGGACCGACGTCGTCTAGCACCCCTTCGGGGTGCCAGACGACAGCGGTTGCCGGGCCGACCCTGATTATGGCTGAAGACTATTACTCGCTTCTGGGCGTGGCGCGCAACGCCACCGACGCGGAGATCAAAGCCGCGTACCGGAAGCTGGCCATGAAGCATCATCCGGACCGCAACCCCGGTAATAAGGAATCCGAGGCGAAGTTCCGCACGATCAACGGCGCCTACGAGGCGCTGTCGGACGCGAAGAAGCGCAAGATGTACGACCAGTACGGCGAGGCCGGCGTCAACCAGGGCGCCGGCGGCTTCGGCGGCCAGGGCGGCCCCGGCTTCGAGGGCTTCGGCCAGGGCGTCGACGTCAACGAGGTGTTCGGCGACCTCTTCGAGAATCTTTTCGGCGGCCAAGGCGGCGGCCGGCAGGGCGGCGGCGGACGCCGGCAGGCGCGCGGCAACGACCTCAAGTACGAGACGACGATCTCGCTCGAGGACGCGTTCAAGGGCGTCCAGCTCCCGCTTCATTTCCAGCGCGTCGAATCCTGCGGAACCTGCCGCGGCTCCGGCGGCAAGGCCGGCTCGGGCGTCAAGCGCTGCACGCAGTGCCGCGGCGCCGGACGCGTCCAGGTGTCCCAGGGCTTCTTTGCGATGTCCCAGACCTGCCCGCGCTGCGGCGGCGAGGGCTCGATCGTCGAGGACCCGTGCAAGGACTGCAAGGGCCAGGGCCGCGTGCGCAAGGAGGCCGAGCTCAAGGTGAAGATCCCGCCCGGCATCTACCACGGGGCGACCTTGCGCATCTCCGACGAAGGCGAGGCCGGCCCGCGCGGCGCGCAGCCCGGCGACCTCTATCTCGAGATCCACCTCAAGCCGGATCCGCGCTTCGAGCGCCACGAGGACGACCTGTCGGTGAACGCTCACATCGACATCGCGACCGCCTCGCTCGGCGGCACGACGACCGTGCCGACGATCGACGGCGAGCCGGTGACGGTCAAGATCACGCACGCCACGCAGCACGGCGCGACCCTGCGCGTGCGCGAGAAGGGCATGCCGAAGCTGCACGGCCGCGGCCGCGGGGACCTTCTCGTCCACGTCCGCGTCGACGTGCCGCGCGAGCTCACCGCGCGCCAGAAGGAGCTCCTCGAGGAGTTCCAGAAGACCCTGCAGGATGAGCCGTCCGGCAAGGGCGACGCCGGCGTGTTCGGCCGCATCTTCGGCAAAGACTAGCGCGCCTCCCACACATC
>JAHFCD010000441.1 GCA_023249695.1 Elusimicrobiota bacterium | reverse complement strand
ACGCGCGTGCCCAGCGGCGACGGAGCGAGCGGAGCGCCCGAAACGGCGGGAGCCGACAGGAAGGCGGCCGTGAGCGCGGGAAGCGACGCCCGCGGAGCCGTCAGAGGAATCCTAGGAGCGAGGGCCTGCGCCGACGCCGCGCCGGCGGCCGTGAACACGGCCGCCAGCGCGAGGACGACGGTCATCGGCTCAGTTCTTGGCGTCCGACGGGTTCAAGGCCGCCGGCACGCGCAGGCGGGGCTTGGGGATCTGGACCTTGCTCAGGATGCTCTCGACGACCTGGTCCGTGGTCAGGTTGTTCGCCGCGAAGGCGAGCGTCAGGCGGTGGCGGAGGATGCGGGCCGCGACCTCGCGGACGTCCTGGGGGCCGACGAACGCGCGGCCGTTGAGCAGCGCGTTGATCTTGGCGGCCTTGAGCAGGAAGATGGCCGCGCGGGGCGAGGCGCCGCCCTCGATCATGTCCTTCGCGTCGATGCCGTACTTCGCGGGATTGTGCGTGGCCTCGACGAGGTTGACGATGTAGTCCTTGATGGATTCGTCGACGTAGACCTGCTCGGCGACCTTGCGGATCTCGACCATCTCGTCGAGCGAAGTGATCTTGCCCGCGCGGGGCTGGCCGTCCTTCTTGCTGAAGCGGTCCATGATCTCCTTGAGCTCGTTCATGGCCGGGCGGGGAACGAGGACCTTATACATGAAGCGGTCCTGCTGGGCCTCGGGCAGGCGGTAGACGCCTTCCTGCTCGATCGGGTTCTGCGTGGCGAGGACCATGAAGGGCTTGGGCAGCTCGAGCGTGTTGCGCCCGATCGTGACGCGGCCTTCCGCCATCGCCTCGAGCAGAGCGGCCTGGGTCTTCGGCATCATGCGGTTGATCTCGTCGACGAGCAGGATGTTGGTGAAGACGGGTCCCTTCTCGAGCTTGATGGCCTTCTGGCCGGTCGCGGGATCTTCCTGGAGGATCTCGGCGCCGAGCAGGTCGCTCGGGAGCTTGTCGGGCGTGCCCTGCACGCGCTGGAAGCCGCCCTCGACGGCGTCGGAGAAGGCCTTGACCGTCTGGGTCTTCGCCACGCCGGGGACGCCTTCGAGCAGAACGTGCTCGGAGGCGATCATCGCCGTGATGATCGAGTCGATCATCTCTTCCTGGCCGACGATGACCTTCGCGATCTCGGCGCGGATCTTCTTGATGATCTCGGCCTTGGCCTTGACGACCTCGCCAAGCTCGGCGGAGGCGCCCGAGTTGTAGCCGAGAGCGGCGCCCGGTTCGACGGCGGCGGCGCTCAGCGCGTATTTCTCGCCGGTCAGGGCGGCCTCGAGGGCGGCGCCCGCGCCGCGAGCCTGCGCGCCGGACGCCTTGTCGAGCTTAGGCATCGCGGCCAAGGCGGCGGCTATAACGGAAATTCTTTCCGCGGGGACCGCGGAAAGAGCGGCCTGCGGCGCCAGCGCGGCGGGCACCGCCGACGGGGCGAGCGCGACGGAGGGCGCGGCGAGGGCGGGCGTCAAGGCGAGAGCCGCCGGGGTCAAGGAGCCGCTCAGCAAGGGCGACGCGAGGCCCGTGCCGAGAGTCGGCACGATTCCGGCGGAGAGACCGGGAACCGCGACGCGGCCGGTCACGCTCTGGGCCGAGGCCGCGACGGGGACGGCCGCGATCATCGTCGCGAGGCCGAGTTTGGCGAGGTTCGAGAGGCTGGGCACTTTCTTCATAACGCTCCTTAACGGTTGGACGGCTGCTTGGCTTTGGGATGGAAGCTGAGCTCGAGACTTTCGAGCGGGTCTCCCTCGGTGGATAGAGAAATGGGCCGCATGCGCGAGGCCTCAAAAGCGGCCTCGACGGCGGCCTCGCGGCGGTTGACGGCGGCGGCGGCCTCGGCGCGGCCGGCGCGCGAGGAGGTGTCGAGCATGCGGACGGCGCCCGTCTCGGCGTCGACGACGGGCAGCAGGCCCACGTCGGGCAGCGGCCCCATCTCGGCCGGGTCGGTCACGCGGATCGCGCGCACGTCGTGACGCGAGGCGAGCGCGCCGAGCGCGTCCTTGAAATCGGGGGCGATGAAGTCGGAGAGCACGGCGACCATGGCGCGCGAGCCGAGCAGCTTGCCGGCGGCCTCGAGGCCGGGCTTGAGGTCGGTCGCGTTGCCGATCGGCTCGGCCTTGAGGATCGAGTCGACGATCATCATCGCGTGGCGCGAGCCGCCGCGCGCGGGGATGACCTGCTCGACGCGGTCGGAGATGAAGACGGCGCCGACGCGGATGTTGGAGTGGGCGGCGGCCAGCGCGAGCACCGCGGCCGCGTCCTCGATGATCGCGCGCTTGTCCATGCCGCGCGTGCCGAAGCGGCCGGAACGGCTGATGTCGATGACGAGCATCAGCGGCATGTCCCGCTCGAGCTCGAATTTCTTCGCGTAGAGCTCGTCTTTTTTAGCGGAGGTCTTCCAGTCGATCTCACGCATGTCCTCGCCGAGGTACGGGCGGGCCTCGGCGAAGTCCGTCCCGCCGGGGCCGATGAAGCGCGAGCGGAACGAGCCGCCGTTGACGGCGGTCGCCATGCGGCGGGCGGAGAGCTCGATGCGGCGGTGGCGCGCGATCACGGCGCTGGGGATCGACTCGCGCGCCTCGGCGTCGTATTGCTCGCCGGAGGACATCGCCGGGAGCATGCGCCAGATAAAATACGCGGCGACGAGACCGAGGATCGTGAAGATCAGGACGGGCGCGAGGCCCAAGGTCGGCAAGGCGGCGAGGGCCAGCGGCGCGAAGGCGTGGAGCCCGGCGGGCGCGGCGGAGAAGCCCTTCAGCGCGCGCTCGGCGGCGGCGATCGCGCCCTTGAGCGCGACCTTCTCGCCGTCGGTCAGCGCGCGGCGCGTCGTGCCGTCGCTCTCCCAG
>JAHFCD010000440.1 GCA_023249695.1 Elusimicrobiota bacterium | reverse complement strand
ATGAAGAACAGGCCGTGCGGCTTGTTGGCCGCTTCGATGATGTCGTCGCGCTGCCTCGGATCGAGCCCGACCTTGTTGATGTCGAGGTCGACGGCGCCCTTGTCGAGAATACGCATGACGACCTTCTCGCCGAACACGCACGGGCAGATCGAGACGCGAAGGTCGATGACGCGGTTCTGCACCTTGATCGAGAACTGACCGTCCTGAGGAAGGCGGCGCTCCGCGATGTCGAGCTTGGACAGAATCTTGATGCGCGAGATCATGCCCGCGAACAGATGCTTCGGCGGCGGGCTGCGCTCGTAGAGCACGCCGTCGATGCGGAAGCGCAGGGCCACGCGCTCGTCGTACTTCTCGATGTGGATGTCCGACGTGCGTTCCTGGATGGACTGCTTGAGGATCGCGTTGATCAGCGTGACGACCTGCGCGCCGGCCGCGTCGACGTTGAGCTGGTCGAGGTTGAGGCGCTCGTCTCCGACCTGCGGCGCCTCCTCGATCTCGTCCTCCCCCTTTTTCGCGTTGAGGGACGAATCGATCGCGCTGCTGCCGACGTAGAACTCGTCGATGGCCTTCAGGATCTGGGTCTTCGTCGCGATGAACGCCTGGATTTCGTGGCCGCTGAGAAGCTTCAGGTTGTCGATCAGGAGGACGTTGTCTGGATCGGAGAGCGCGACCGCGAGCACGTTCTCGTCGAGAAAAAGCGGCAGGACGAGGTTCTCGCGGGCGTAGTTCTCGGGGATCGTCTTCTCGAGCGCCTGGCCCTTTTCCGACTTCAGGATCTTGTTTTCGCGCGAAGCGTAAGGGATGCCGAACTGCTTCGACAGGGCGACCGCGATGTCGTCCTCTTTCGTGAAGCCGAGTTTGACCGCCGCCTCGCCGAAGTGGCAGCGGCTCTGCGTGGCGACCTTTTGGGCCTTGTCGCGCTGGTCCTCGGTCAGGACGCCGCTGCTCACCAGAATTTCGGCTAGATTGGACATGGGTTGGTTTTTACTCTCCCTTTACCGAAGTATACCCCGACTGCTCCGGTTGTCAAGCCCACTCCATAATAACGTCAATTGTTAATCGCTGACGATCGTGGGCGTGATGAAGATGACGAGATCGGAGTTGACCCGTCGCGTCGAGGAGCTCGTGAAGAGCCAGCCGACGATCGGGATATAGCCGAAGAAAGGAACCTTGCGCACGACCTTCGACTCCGTCGACCGCAGCAGGCCGCCGAGGACCAAGGTCTGGCCGTTCTTGATTCGGACCAAGGTCGACGCCGAGCGCTTGATCGGATTGAACACGCGGTTGGACGACACCGAGATGGACGCCTCCTGAATATCCGTGAAGGAAGGCTGAACCAGCATCGTGATGTAGCCTTCCTTGTTGACCTGCGGGGTCACCTTCAGCACGAGCCCGGTCTGCTCGCGATGGACGCCGGAAACCTGCAGGCTGGTGCCGCCGGACGCTCCGGCCTGCGAGACCTCGAAGTTCGTGGCCTCCTGGGCGCTGATCTCGATCACCGCGCTCTTATTATTGAGCGTCAGGATCTTCGGCTTGCCTAGAAAGCGGGCCTCGGAACGCGCGATCAGGGCGCGCAGGGCGATCTTGAGCGAGGTCAGGTCGAGCACGCTCGTCTTCAGGAAGCTCCCGGTATCGACCAAGGTCGAGCCGGTCGTGGTCGCCGCCGCCGCCGGCGCCGCGGCGCCGCCGATGCTGCTCGTCACGCCCGCGAGGGGATCGAAGAATCGGGTCTTGCTGAGATCGGACGGCAGGTTGAGCGGGAAGACGGTATCGCGCACGCCGCCGGTGAAGCTCCCGAGCTCGCCGTTGGGTCCGCCCCACTCGAAGCCGAGCTCGCGCGTGCGCTGGGAGTCGATTTCCACGATCTGAGCTTCGATCAATACCTGGGGCGCCTTCTTGTCGAGCTCGGCGATGATCTGCTCCACCTGGGGGAAGACCTCGGGGATGTCGGTGACGATCAAGGCGTTCGTGCGGGGCTCGATCTCGACGTGGCCGGACTTGGTGAGCACGCTGCGCAGGACGGTGAGGATCGCGACGTCGGAGCCGCCGCTTCCCTTCGAGGCGCCGGCCGAGCCGCCGCTGGCGCCGCTGCCGCTGGACCCTCCTCCTCCTCCCCCTCCGCTGGACCCGCCGCCGCCGCCGCCGCTGGCGCTGGAGGAAGCCGAGGATCCCGACGAATCGGACGAGCCGGAGCTTCCGGCGGAGTCGCTGAGCGGGATCAGGGGAATGAAGCTCAGGGTGTAAATGCGGGTGATGAGGTTCTCGATCTGCTTGGAGCGCGGCGTCACCACGTAGGTGTTGCTCTTGCCGATCTGCTGATAGGTCAGGCCCTTGATCTCGAGCAGCACCTGAAGCGCCTCGCGAACGGTCACGTTCTGCAGGAAGGCCGTCACTCGCTTGGACTCCAGCCCCTCGGTGATGATGAAGTTGACCTTGGCCTGCGCCGAGATCGTATCGAGGAAGGTCGCCAGCGGAGCACCTTTGACGCGCACGGTCACGCGCATGTCGAGAGGGGCCAGGGAGGCCGTTCCGCCGCCGCGGGACGGAGCGGAGGCCCCGATCTGGACGCCCTGCACCTGCCGGGGCGAAGACGCGGCTTCGTCGGGCTCGGCGGAGGAGGACCCGCCGGACGGGGGTGCCGGCTCCGCCTCGGAGACGGGGCCGCCGCTGGGGGCTTGGGCCTGCTGCTGGAATTGGGGATTCGCCTCGGGCTCGGCGCGGCGGCGCTGGGCCAGCGCCTCACCGGGACCGGCCGCGGCCACGCCGAAGGAAACGAGAACCGACAGCGCGGTTCTTCCGATTTTCATCCAGCGGCTCTCGTCAGTGCGAATCCTAATCATGATGCCTCCAGCGGACCTAATCCTGACTCACGCCCTTTGAG
>JAHFCD010000439.1 GCA_023249695.1 Elusimicrobiota bacterium | reverse complement strand
GAGCCCATCCGGGGAGACGACCGCCGCGTAGGCCGCGCCCGAGAACGACTGCACCGACTGCAGGCTGGGGAGAAGGAGGTCTTCGCGCTGCGTCGCGGCCGCGGGCGCGATCCGGTGCGCCGCGTCCTGAACCTGGGGAAGAATCCGGCGCGCGGCCTCGCGGGTCATGATCCGCTCCGTCGCGCGCCGGGAAGCGGTCGCGACCAGGAATCCGAGGGCCAGCGCGAGCGGGATCGACGCCGCGAGCACTTTTTGCTGAAGCCTCAAGGCAGGACCTTGTCCGCGGATTCGAACTTGGCGCCGAGCCCGATCAAGCGCGCGGCGGAGGCGTTGACCGTGACGGTCACGCGTCCGGCGCGCACGAATTCCGCCTCGCCGGAGCCGGTCAGGCGCGCGCGCAAGGACTCCGCGGCCGCGCGGCCCATGTCGCGAAAGCTGACCGCGATCGTGGCGGTGGCACCGCGCTCCGCCAAGCCCTCCGTCGGAGCGATGAAGGGCAGCTTTTCCGCCGCCGCGTATTCGCGCAGGATGGCGAAGTTCTCCGCGGTGACGAGCGCCGGATCGGGCATCAGCCACACCGCGTCGGCTCTCCCCGAGAGCCCCCGGAGGTGGCCGGGCAGCCGAGACGGGGGGGCCACGCGTTCCGAGAGGACCGTGACGCCGCGGTCCGCGCCGGCCTTCACGAGCGCCGACACGTCGTCGCGGGAAGAATCGGAGGACCAGAACGCCCGCATGACCGTGATCGCGGGGAAGAGAAGCCGCAGGCGGGAGACCAGCACCTCCGGATCGGGCAGCAGCGAGACATGGGTCACCGCGTCGTCCCTGACGGCCACGACGGAAGGCGAGAGGCAGGCGACGACGACGGCGTCCGGCGGCCACTCGCGCGCCGCGGCCTTGCTGCCGAAGGCCACGAAGCCCGTCGCCTGGCCCGGGAGCGGGGCGTCTCCGGAGACGATCGTCACGGTCGAGCCCCAGGCTTCCGCGAAGCCCTCGAGAGCCTGCAGATAATGGCCGGAGTCCGAGGAGAGAATCGCCGCCGGAGGCGCGGCAGCGGCGGGGCCGGCGGCGGCGAGGGCCAGAAGGAAGAGGGCGGCCTTCATAGTCCGAACCTCTTGGTCACGCCGCCCTCGAAACGCCGCGGCACGGCCGTGCCGTCGGCCCACTCGACCCGGTACGGCTGGAGAAGATCCATCCCGGCGACGAACAGCTCCCAATCGGGCCTCGGCGCCCAGGATAGGCGCGCGTCGAGCTGGAAGGAGCGCGCGACCGCGAGGCGGGTGCCGCGCGTCGAGGAGTTCGCGTCGTAGGCGTCCTTATAGCCGACGAGCGCGGAGGCGCCGAAGCCCCGCCCGATCAAAGCCCGGCCCCCGACGTTGACCTTGTGCACCGGCGTTCCGTTGCGAAGATCGGTGCGGAAAAAGTCCGTCGGACCCTTGTCGTCCCTGATTTTCTCGAAGGTGTAGTTGGCGAAGGCGGCGCAGCCCGCGGCGAAGGCGTACTCCTCCGACAGCTCGGCGCCGTAGGCCGAGGCATGGTTGCGGTTGTCGTAGCTGACCACGAGCGGCGCGCCGGCCCGCTGGAGAAAGGGGAAATTGCGGTCCCGGATCTCCAGGTAATAGACGGCGAGGCCGGATTTCAGGGCGCCGTCGAAAGCGCGGTGGGCCCAACCGGCCTCCCAGGAGGACAGCTGCTGGGGCGAGAGCTCCGCGTTGCCGACGAGGCGGACCGACGCCGCGAGCCGGTAGTCGGCGTACTTGTTGAACAGCGCCGGCATCGTGGGCGCGCGCGCGTAGGACAGCCGCAGCGCGTGGTTCTCGTTCGGGGCGAAGAGCGCCGCCGCCTGCCAGGCGGGCTGGAGGCCGCCGACCTGAGAGCTCTCGAGCGATAGGCCCGCGACGGCCGTCAGGCGGTCGGTGAGCGTCGCGGCATGATGCGTGAACCCCCGGACGACCTCGTTCTGCTGGGCCGGATGGCCGGAGAAGGCCTGGTCCGAGTAGGCGCCCGTCAGGCGCCAGCCGACGCCGAAGGCCGAATTCACGCGCTCCCCGGCCCACGAGGAGCGGTGAAGCAGCTCCGCGTCGTACTGATAGGTGCGCACGCGGATCGTGCCGACGAAGAGCGGATGCGCGGTGACGATGAGCTCCGAATGCGAGACGGCCGCCTCGACCGCTCCGTACTGGTCCAGATTACGCTCGGCCCGGAGGAGCTCGTAGTCCTCCTCGCGCGTCGCGCGCTGGCCTCCGTCGGTCCCCGCGATGCCCTGGGTCTGCCGCGAGGCGCCGCCCATGAACTCGACCTCGGTCGCTCCGTCCGGGGCCAGCAGGCCGCGAAGGTTCAGCTTGTTCGAGTGGAGGAAGTCGTTGGCGTCGCCGACGCCGTTCGACGCCGAATTACCCAGGATCTGCTCGAACCCGTGGCTGACGCGCAGGCCGCCGAGCCGTCCGCCCGCCTCCGCGGCCGCGTCGGTCGCCCGCAGGCGGCTCCCGCCGCGGACGGAGAGGCTCCCCGCCGGCGATCGTCCGGGCTTGCGGGTGATGATGTTGACGACCCCGAGCGCCGCGTTCGAGCCGTAGAGGGCGGCGTTGGGGCCGCGCACGATCTCGACGCGCTCGATGTCCTGGATTTGGACGGGCATGCTCGCCCAATAGACCCCGCCGAGAAACGGCGAGTACACGGAACGACCGTCCACGAGCACCTGCATCTCCGCGACGAAATCCCGCGAGAAGCCGCGGGCGGAGACGATCGCGCGATTGCCGTCGGAGGAGCGCCCGTCGTTGACGTCCATGCCCGCGCGAAAGCGCAGGATATCGGCGAGATTCGAGTAGCCGTAGGCCTTGATCTCCTCGGCGGTCACGACGTCGACGGCCACCGGTGCGCGCCAG
>JAHFCD010000438.1 GCA_023249695.1 Elusimicrobiota bacterium | reverse complement strand
CCGCCGTCAGCGTCTACCCCCTGCCCGTCGCCGACAGCATCCGCCGCGCTTTGTACGCGCCGGCCTTACTCGCGTTCGCGGGGCTCGCGCTGTTCCCCGGCTTGTGGCTTCGCTCCGAGGTCAATCTCAACAGCGCGATCTTCTTCGCGAAAGGAAATGACCTCCCCCAAGCGGTCGAGCTGTTCTCGAAGGTCCGTCCCGGCAGCCAGGGCTACCTGATGTCCCGGTATTTCATGGGCAACGCGCTCAACGACATGGGCAAGCCTGAGGAGGCCCTGGCCGCCTACGACCGCCTCCAAGAGCAGGCCCCCGATTACGTCCTCGTTCACGCCGCGCGCGGCACCGCGTATGCCAAGCTCGGCGACTGGACCGCCGCCGCCTCCGAAAGGGCTCTCCAAGCAAAGCTCGATCCTCTTTACCTGGAGAACCTGGTCGCCTGGTCCGAGGCCGCGCGCGCCTCCGGCGATCTCGAACAGGCTCGCCTGGCCGCCGGGAAAGCCGAGGCGCTCGACGCGAACGACGACCGAGTGCGCCTTCAAATCGCCGCCAACGACCTGATGGAGCGGCGTCTCGCGGCGAAGGCCGGCCAAGGAAAGACGAACGGCCGCGGCGTCGCTAAAAAGCCGAGGTAAGGCCTACGCGCCGAACGGCGCGAGGGAGTAGCTCGTGCTGCGGCCGCCGCCTTCGTCTTGAACGAGGACCTTCCGCGTGACCAGGTCCTGTATGTCGCGAAGCGCCGTGTCGTGCGAACATTTCGCCAGCACAGCCCACTTCTTCGTCGTCATTTTCCCCTTAAACTCGTCGATCAGCGTGTTCAAGATCAGGCTTTGCCGCGGATTCAACGGCTCGCCTCCGCGCGTCTTCCAGAACGCATCCTTGCGCAGCACGACGGCCAGAGAATTCTCCGCGCCATCGAATGCGCGATCGAGGCAGGCGAGGAACCATCTCAACCAATTCGTGATATCGAGGTCCCCCTTGCCGGTCATCTCGAGTTCGCGGTAGTATTCGCCGCGGTCGACGCGGATCTGCGCCGACATGCTGTAAAAGCGCCTCTGACTGTTCTCGGAATGCGCCAGCGCGCGATCGGCGATGGCGCGCGCGATGCGTCCGTTGCCGTCGTCGAAAGGGTGAATCAGCACGAACCATAGGTGAGACACCGCCGCCTTGAGGATGGGGTCGAGCGTCGTCTCCCTCGCGTCCCAATCGAGGAACGCGGCCATGTCGGCTTCCAGCCGTTCAGCGGCCGGCGCTTCATAATGGACCTTGGGGCTGGACAGAGAATCCGACACGACCTGCATAGGCCCCTGCTTGTCGGTGCGCCAGGCTCCGATAGTCATGTCGTCGCGCCCCGGGAACAGGGCCGCATGCCAACGAAACAATCGCTCCGCCGACAACGGTTCCGCGCAGCGCGTCGTCGCGTCGAGCGTCACCTCCACGATGCCGTCCACACGCCTGTCGGAAGGAACCAGTCCAGCGATGTCGAGCCCGAGCCTGCGCGCGATCGACGAGCGAATCTTGTCCGCAGCGAGAATTTCGCCTTCGATCTCGCTGGTCTTGAGGGCCTCGATGGTCCGGGACTCGAGTTCAGCCACCTTCTGGAGCGCGAACCCAAGCGCTTCCATCTTTCCCAAAAATCTCCCCTGTCTTAGGCGCAACGCCGTGAGCACAGGAGTCAGAATAGCCTGATTCCAGTGAAATTGAGGCCAACCGTCACGCTCGTGGATATACATTCTACGCACTCTATGCGTAGATTATAGCCGAATTAGACTAATTTTCAAGCTTATTCTACGCACAATATGCGTAGAATAAGAGCGCTAATCGACGCAAATGCTGAATTTAGCGTCTTTGTTTAGGGCGGACCAGGGACCGCGCCACGTCCACAACACGAGCACGGTCCTCCGGACTGGCGTCCTTCAGGATGCTGCTCAGTTTCGCTAGCACAGGATCCAGCGGATTATGGCTTGAGAGCATGTCGGAGTAGAGCTCGGGACTTCATTCCACTGTTCCGGGCCGCGCACAAGCGCCTGACCGGCGACTGACGCAGGCGGCGAGTTTTGCTACCCTGACGGTCGGGTATGAAACTCGTCATCGTCGAGTCGCCGAACAAGGTCCGCAAGATCAAGGACTTCCTGGGGTCCGCGTTCCGGGTCGCCGCGTCGTTCGGCCACGTGCGCGACCTCCCGGCGGCGGGCGGCCTGTCCGTCGAGTTCGTCGACGGCAGGATCAAGCCCGTCTACACGACCATCGAGCGCTCCGCGCGCCACGTCAAGGAGCTGGTGGAGCTCGCGAAGCAGGCCGACGAGGTCATCCTCGCCACCGACCCGGACCGCGAAGGCGAGGCGATCGCCTGGCACGTCAGCCAGCTCCTCGGCGCGCACACATACAGCCGCGTCGTCTTCCACGCGGTGACGAAGGCCGAGGTTCAGAAGGCGATGGCCAAGCCCCGGCCGATCGACCAGAACCTCGTCGACGCCCAGCAGGCCCGACGGGTCCTCGACCGCGTCGTCGGCTGGGTCGTGAGCCCGACTCTGCGCCAGGTGTCCAAGGACGCCCGCAGCGCGGGCCGCGTGCAATCCGTCGCCGTGCGCCTCGTCGCCGACCGCGAGAAGGAGATCGCCAAGCACAAGACGGTCGACTACTTCGTGCTGTCGGCGAAGCTCGAGAAAGGCGGCTCGCCTCCGCCGTTCGCCGCGAAGCTCGTGACCTGGAAGGATCACCCCCTCGGCCAGCGCCTGCGCGACCCGGCGCTCGCCGAGAAGACGGTCGCGTGGGCCAAGACGGTGGACTGGCGCGTGCTGTCCTGCGATCGCCGCGATTCCGCGCGCAATCCTCCGCCTCCGTTCACGACGGCGACCGTCCAGCAGGCCGCGTCCGTGCGCCTGG
>JAHFCD010000437.1 GCA_023249695.1 Elusimicrobiota bacterium | reverse complement strand
GGTTGGCGACCCAGCCGTTGGCGGTCGTCACCTTCAACGGCTTCATCATGAAATAGTCCGCGGAAGCGGTGAAGCCGATCATCTTGCCGACGGCGAAGGTGAGGCCGGGCAGGGCGCCCACGCCGTTCTCGATGTGCACGTCCGGGGACTCCGAGTGCCCCAGCCCGAGCCAGCGCGGCATGAAGCCCACGACTCCGATGTGCGGGGCCAATGACGCCGTCTTGCCGATCTTAAACCGCCACGCGGCATCGCCCGCGAGCAGCGAGGCGTAGATCCCTTCGTTGAGCACCAGCCCGCCGCCGAGGGTCAGGTCCACGGATCCCGTCGGCGTCTCGATGCCGACGCCGAGCCTCTGCAGCGGCGCGTAGCTGGCGGAACCCGAGATCGAATCCGTCAGGCCGGCCTTGCTGACGGAAAATCCGCTCATCCTCGGGCTGAACAACGCGCCGCCCGGATGAACCTCCACGAGCAGGTTCAATTTGGCGTACGCCGAGGAGGGGACCAAGAGGGCCGCGGCCGCGCCCGCCGCCAAGCACGTCTTTCGGATGAGGTTCATGAGTTTCATCCTACCACTATTGTCTCCGGCTCAGGGAGCCAGGCGGACGACCTTCGGCCCGAGCGCTCTCGCCACCGACCGCGGCAGGCTGCGCCAGATTCTGATGCCGGTACGGAAGTGGAAATTGTCGGGGGCGTGGTGCGGGAGCGCCTTGCCGTTCACCAGCAGCCGCTCGTAGGGCAGCTCCCGCTCCCTCATCCCCCAGTGCGCCTTGAAGCCGAACGCCCCGCTGTCCTTCGCGCTGCGCCCGAAATCGAAGGTCCGGTAGCCGTTTTGGGCCGCCCAACGCATCTGATCGAAATACATGAAGCTCGTCGGCGCGAGCTCCTTGAGCCGGTGATCGGCCGCGCCGTAATAGGGAAGAACCTGGTCGCGGAAATAAAAGCTCATCACCGCCGCGACCACGCGGCCCTCGTGCAGAACCTCGCGAATGTCGACGCCGGAGCCGAAATGGGCGATCAGCCGCTCGAAATGACGCGAAGGAAAGCTCGGCGTGCCCAGCCGCTGCAGGTTGTCGGCGTACAGGTCCGCGAACGCCGCGAAGTCGGTCTGCTGGCGCCGCGTGGTGAAGGCTTGGCTCAGGGCCTTGCGGACCGTGTAGCGGGTCTTGCGCGGGATCGCGCCCAGGAGCGCGGCCTCGTCGCCGCCGAGCTCCTGCGTGAAGGTGACGTGGCGGCGATCGCGCTCAAAGCCGGAGCATTGCTCCGGGTAGGCGTTGCGCAGCTCGACGTAGTCGACCGCGAGCGATCTCGCCAGCGCTTGGACGCGGTCCTTCAGCGCGGCCGCGGCCTCGGGGCCGTCGGCGAGCATGCCGCCGTACACCGCGAACGGCACGGAGATCAGCGCGTTGCCGATGGCGAAGGTGGTCACCTGAAAAATCGGGAGCACGCCGCGCAGCCCGCCGTCGTCCTCGACGAGCAGATAATGCGGGCGGTAGCCGAAGGTCTCCTCGATGCTTTTTTTCCAGGCGGTGAGATGAAAAGGGCTGCCGTGCGGATGGCGCGAGACGAACGCGTCCCACGCGCCGGCGTCCGCGTCGGCGTAGTCGCGCGTCCTCATGAGATCATGAAGCTGTAGGCGGCGTAGCGGCCGGAATGCGACAGCGACACGCCCCAGTCGCGGCGCCGGCCGCCGTGCAGGACGAACGGCACGCCGCCGTCCTCGCTGAACGCCAGCTTGGCCGCGTCGCCGATCTCGTCGTTGGACTCGGCGATGAGCTCCAGGCAGCGCTCGCGGGCGTACTCCGGAGCGGAGCGCCCGGCGGGGACCTCGTCGACGCGCCAGATGAAGTCGCCCGGCGTCCCGGGATCGCCGATGTAGCCCCCGCGCAGCGCCGCCAGGCAATGAACCCGGTCCGCGTCCTCGTCGGTGAAGAGCAGGTCGAGCTGGGCCCCGGTCAGCCGGTGGACCGCCTTATGCCGGAACAAGTCCACCTCCATATTCCGGAAATCCGCGGCGGGCGCGTCGATGTCGGACTGCGCCAGCGCCTTGCGCGCCGCCTCCTTGGCGGCGAAGATCTTCCAGAAGTTCTTGAAGACGTCCCGCGGCGCCGACTTAGCCAGATAGTCCCGCTCGCGCGGGGTCAGGTGACGCTCCAGCCACCGCGGCTCGGCCTCGCCCGTCTCGAGATCGAAATGCTCGAGCGCCGAGGCCCGCCTCAGGTCCACGACGGCGTTCCCGCCGCAATTCTTGCGCAGGCGGGAGCCCGCGAACCAATCCTCTTGAAGAGCGGCGAGCCGGTTGAAGAGCCGCTGGGAGACCTGCCGGGGCGTGGACTCCCCGGGCAGGACGGCGGGGATCAGGTCGGCCTTCATCCGCAGGACGTCGCCCGGAGGCGGATAGGCCGTCGCGTAGCGCTGGGTTTCGCCGCGCAGATAAACGCACAGGAACTTCGCGTTCGGCGCGTCCAGCGCCAGGCGCCCCATGAAATCCTTCGGCCGGCGCGGCTCGAACCAGCCGCCGCGCGAGCGGCCGGCCTCGGGATAGATGAAGACGGCCCCTCCCTCCTTCAGCACCCAGGCGCACTTCTCGAAGGCCTTCTCCCGCCAGCGCCGGGACGCCTCATCCTCGCCGCCGCGCAGGAACGGGATGCAGCGGCACAGGTACATCAGAAAGCGGATCAGCGGCTTGGTGACGACGCCGCCGACGTTGTAATAGTTCGCGTAGTCGGGCGTCGACCAGGGAAGAAGGTCGTCGCTGAGAAGCCGCTCCGGCGAGACGACCGCCATGAAGATCAGGAAGGAGTCGATCAAGGTCAGATGGTTGGCCGCCCAAATGACGGGACCGTCGTGAGCTTCAAGCTTCTTCCAGATGTCGGCGCGGAACGCCT
>JAHFCD010000436.1 GCA_023249695.1 Elusimicrobiota bacterium | reverse complement strand
ATCGGCCAGCTCCAGGTCGAGAGCGCGCTCCTCTTCGAGAACATCAACAACGCGATCAAGCTCCTGGGCGACCAGTACCTCGCGCGCCTCTACTCGCAGGCCGCGCGCCGCTACCACCTGGCCTCGTGGGACAAGAGCATCCAGCGCAAGCTCAAGACGCTCGAGAGCATCTACGACAAGATGGACTCCGCGCTCTCGGCGGCGCGCCTCGAGTTCCTCGAGTGGATCGTCATCATCCTGATCGGCCTCGAGCTCGTCGTGCCCTTCCTGACCGGACGGCATTGAGCCCGAAGCGCTATAATCAACCTCCCATGGCAATCAAGGCCGTCTTCTTCGACATCGGCAACGTGCTCCTGCGCTTCTCCAACAAGCGCATCCTGCGCAAGTTCGCCTGGGCCGTCGGCCGCCACCCGGTCAAGGTCGCGCGCCACATCTGGAAAGGCCGAATCGTCGACCGCATCGAGCGCGGCGAGGTGACCGGCGAGGAGATCCACAGCCTGTTCGCCAGCGAGCTCGGCTACACGGGCGACTTCGTCAAGTTCAAGACGCTGTGGTGCAACCACTTCACGCTCGACCGGGGCTCGTTCGCGATCCTGAAAAACCTCTCGAGCCGGATGCCGACCTACCTGCTCTCGAACACCAACGCCCTGCACATCGAGCACATCCGCGAGCGCTACATGTTCCCGACCTTGGTCAAGGGCGCGATCCTGTCCCACGAGCTGCGCCTGCGCAAGCCGCAGCCAGAGATCTACGAGGCCGCCCTCAAGATGTCGGGCACCGCGCCGGACGAGACGGTGTTCATCGACGATCTCGAGGAGAACTGCGAGGGAGCGCGCAAGGTCGGCCTGCACGCGATCCGCTACCGCGGGGCGAAGGATCTCAAGAAGCGTCTGGAGGCCCTGGGGCTATGAACCGAATCCTGCTGATCGCCGCGCTCGCGCTCGCCGCGTGCGGGAAGGCCGGAGGCCACGCGGGCTACGACGCCTCCCGCGACGCCGCCGCCGACGTCAAGAACGCCCTCGTCTCGGCCCGCGCCGGCCACAAGCGCGTGCTCATCGAGGCCGGCGGCAACTGGTGCTCGTGGTGCAAGATCATGGAGCGCTATTTCGCGGAGCACTCCGAGCTCGCCGCCTTGCGCGACAAGAATTACGTCACGGTGAAGGTCAACGTCGAGTCCGGCGGCCCCGTGCCGGCCGCGCTCGCCGCCTATCCCGCTCCCGCCGGCTTCCCGCATCTCTACGTGCTCGACGAGAACGGCACCTTGATCCAGTCGCAGAACACGGCCGAGCTCGAGTCGGGCCAAAGCTACGACCTCGAGAAGTTCACCTTCTTCCTGAGCTCCTTCGGGCCGCCGAAGCCGTAGCGCCGAGCGCGCCCCAGCCGACTCTTAATCGCGACTCTTCCGAGGAAGAGTCGCGATCAAGTGCAAGTCCCGAGGACTGGAACCGGCTCAATCGAGAGGCCCTGGCGGCGCCGCCCGTTCACGTCGGCAGGATTTCCTTCTTGCGGCCCTTGAGCAGGTCGAGCTTGGACAGCTCCCCCGCCATCATCGCCGCGACGATGAGGCCGCCGCCGGCCGCGCGCGCGGGCACGAAGGCCTCGCCGCCGAGGGTCCAGGCGAAGAGCGCGGCGAACACCGGCTCGAGCGAGAAGATCAGGCTCACCTTCACGGGCGCGGTGAATTTCTGCGCCCACATCTGGATGAAGAAGGCCGACAGCGTGGGGATCGCGGCGAGGAAGGCGATCGTGCCGGCGGCCTTGTCGCCGTGCACGGCCAGCGAGCGTCCCGAGAACAGGCAATAGGCCAGCGCCATCAAACCCGTCATCCAGAACTGATGGAAGGCGAGGACGACCGAATCCGCGTCGGCCTTCACGTACTGATCCGTGGCCAAAAGGTGCGCCGCGTAGGTGGCCGCCGCGACGAGCGTGATCACGTCTCCGAAATTAACGGACGAGATGCCTCCGGTCAGCATCCACAGCCCCAACAGAGCCAACGCCGACGATATCCATTGAACGACGGTCGGGGGCTTGCGGAAGAAAAACAACAGGAATATTGGGACGAAGATGACGAATAAACCAGTGATGAACCCCGAATTCGACGCAGACGTGTATCCGAGGCCTATGGTCTGCGTCGTATAAAGCAAAAACAGCAAAATGGCGAGAATACATGACTCGCGCAGATGACGGCCTCGTGAAGGGCGGACGAGCGCCCACGGCGCTAGGAGCAAAGCCGACAGCAAAAACCTGTGCGCGACCATCGCCACCGGATCGACGCCGTCCAAGGCGTCCTTGACCATGTAAAACGTGGCGCCCCAGACGGCGGCGCAGTAGACGAGGCCGAAATCAGCCCAGGCTGGGGACACGGGAGCCGCGCAGCGGCGAGTTCTTGGCGCAGTAGACGAGGTTGACGAACGTCATCGCGCGCGTCATCGCGCCAATGCGGTTGTCGGGCGCGGTCAGGAAGGACGCGACGCCGTCGAGCGCCTTCGCGTCGACGTTGCCCTGATAGGACACGTCGACGACGACGGCGCCCTTCTTGACCCACGACGGATCGAGCTTGAACGACGGATCGGGCACGGCGGTGACGAGGAGATCGGCCCTGCGCACCTGGTCCTCGAGGAGCGCGCGCGGGGTCTTGTCGTAGCACTTCACGACGGTGGCGCCGAGGTTCTCGAGCATGAGCCCCAGCGGCTTGCCCACGCGCATCGAGTTGTTGATGACCACGGCGAAGCCGCCCTCGATCCGGATCTCGGGGTAGGCCTGCAGGGTCTTCACGACCGCCTTGGCGGTCGCGGGCACCACGCACTTGATGCCGCGCGCCTCGTCGAGGAAGCGCTTGAACTTGATCAGGTAGCCGAGGTTCGTCGAGTTGAGGCCCTCGACGTC
>JAHFCD010000026.1 GCA_023249695.1 Elusimicrobiota bacterium | reverse complement strand
GCGTACTCCTCGAGCAGGACGGACTTGCCCTCGGAGATCCGCAGCAGGTCGTTGTAGGCCTTGATCGCGGCGTTCTCGTGCTCGAGGCTCTCGCGGAGGATGTCGCCGATGTCGTGATTCTCGGTCTCCAGGAGCGGCCCGATCTTCAAAGACGGGTGCCCGCCCATCAAGGTCACGAGCTCGCCGGCGCGGTGCGCGTGGAGGAGGCTCTCGTCGGCGTTGCCCTTGAGCCAGGAGACGATCGGAATGCGGTTGTAGCCGTAGACCATCAGCGAGTAGTGCGTGTAGCGCACGACGCCGGCCAGCTCGAGCTCCATGATTCGGTTGAGAATCACGACCGCTTTTTTCTTGTCTTGATCGTTCATTGGAATTCTCCTATGCGCGGCGGCGGTGCGCGCGTCCGGCTCTATAAAGGAAAGCCGCGAGCACCGCGATGAGAAGGGCGAGCACGCTCTGGAACGCAACGAAACAGGCGACCTTCAGGACGGCGAAAGCGGGGGAAACGAAGCGCACGAGCCATCCCGAAGCCTCTCCCACGAACGACGATCCGAAGCCGAGGCCGATGACCCATTTTTTCGTGCGGTCCTCCCACGGGGCGAAGATCGCGAGGTGGGTGAGCAGGAGGATCATGACGCCCATCGTGGCGAGGTGGGCGTGGCTGACCTCGAGCAGAGACGCGGCGCTGCGCGGCTGGGAGTATTCTTCGGCCGAGCCCAGATAGTAGGCCTGGACCGAGGCCGGCGACAGCGACATGCGCTGGAAATACATCGCCGCGTTCGTCGCCCAGAGGCCGGCCGCGAAAACGAGAGTCCAAGATAGGGTCATCCGCATTAACGGGTTGTTCTGGAAGCCGCCGGTTTGCATGTACTTCATCGGGCAGAGTCTATCACTTCGCGGGTTTGGCGTTAAGGACCTGGTGGACGGCCAGGGCGCGGCGGACGCCGCGCGAGACCGCCTCGGCCGTGAGCGTGGCGCCCGCGATGTTGCGCAGGCCGCGGCGCAGGGCCAGGTCTTCGCCGAGCGGCTTGTCGGAAAACTGCGCGAGCCAGCGCTTGGACGCGAGGAAGTCGTCGGGCTCGGCGAAGGAGAGGATCTCGACGAAACGGACCCTGTCGTCGGCTCCGACGACGACCATGATCGTCTCATTCATCGTCCGCACGGGGTGCGATTCGAAATAGGCGGTCGTCGAGCCGGCGACGTAGTAGGTCCAAACCTTGGACTCGAGCTTGGACTGCGCCGCTTTCTCCGCGGCGAGCGCCTGCTCGTTCGTGAGGAAGGCGGTCCGGCGTTCCGGCGCGGCGGCGCCGAACGCGAGCGCCAGCGCGTCCTTTTGCGAGACCAGTACGCGGGCCTGAGCCCAGGCCGCCCCGGCGAGCGGGGCGGCCTGGACGAGCGCCGCGGCGGTTAGAAGATGTAGGCGAGACCGAGGTTCCACTGGTTGACTCCGGTGCGGGCCTGGTTGCGCTTCCACTGCTGGTCGAGCTTGACCGCGACCTGCGGGACCGGCTTGTAGGTCGCGCCGAGCGTGTACTCGACCCGGCTGTTGGCCGGGTCCTTGGCGAACGCGCCCGGGGTCTTCAGCTGGGTGTCGTAGCGCTCGTAGCGGAAGAAGGGCGACAGCGACTGCCCCTTATTTTTCTCGACGAGCGTCAGCACGTCGAAGGCCGCCTCGGCGTAGCCGCCGAAGAGCCGGCTGCCGACCGAGTTTTGCGCCGCGCTCGTGTTGCCCTGCGCGATGTTGAGCGAGTCGGCGTTGCCGATCCGACCCTCGGCGTAGAGGGCCTTGAAGGAGGCTCCGCGCCAATCCGCCGCCGCGTGCGTCTCCCACAGCGTGACTGGGACCGAGGCCGTGAGGTCGCCCTGGTCGGACTGTCCGACATAGAGGCCCGCGCCGGCCGTCACGCCCGGAACGGGCGTGACATCAATACGCGACGCCCACGCGAGGTCCTCGATGGAGCTGTTGGTTCCCTCGGTGCGGCCGCCGCGGAAGGCTTTGTTCGACGTGAAGCCGTCGGTCTTGGGATCGGCGGTGTTTTTGGCGTTCAATCCCGCCAGGACGTAGGACCGGTAGGAGACGGGTCCGATGTCGCCGAACACGCCGGCGCCGTTCTCGCGCCAGGTCGACGGGATGATCCATTGCTCGACCGACGGGCGGTTCACCCCGTGGAAGGCGGTCGGCTCGTGGACTTCGTTGACGAGGCCGAGAGGGACGATCACGAGCCCGGCGCGGGCGCCGATCTTCTCGTGGAACCGGAAGTCGAGGTAAGCCTGCTCGACGGCGACTTCTCCTCGGACCTCGCCGCCATCTCCGGAGCCGGCGTGCTCGAACTCGAGCTCCGAGTTGAAGAGGATCCAGTCGTTGAACTTGTAGCCGGTGTACAGCACGACGCGCCGGAGGTCGGCCTGCTTCTTGAGGCCCGACGGGTCGCCGTTCTGCTTTCGCTTCGACGGAGCGGTGACCGTGAACTCGCCGTAGCCGCCGAGGGAGACCTTGCTCGGCCTGGCGAAGTAGACCTTTGACGACGCCGGCGCGAAGCCGGACACCGCCTTGCCGGCCGCCGGGGCGTCGGCGGACTCGCCGAGCTTGAGCTTCTCTATTTCCTGGGTCAGGAGGTCGACTTTGCGTTCGAGGTCTCCGAGCTTGGCGGAGTCTTGCGCGAAGGCGGGGGCGGCCGGAGACAGGGCGACGAATGCGGCGAGCACGAGCGAGAGACGGGATTTCATGAACGACCTCCATGTAGAGTCTTATTAAAAAACGACTGTCCTCGGAAGGACCGAGGATTGCGGCCGAGGACATAAAGGGGGGTGGACCACGCATCGGCCTCGGCCGCGGTCGCGCAGACGGCGGCTGCCGAGCCCGGACGGCGCACCGGCAGGCCGTCGGCGGGTGAATGAATGTGTCCGGGGCGCTCCGAGTCCGCGGACACGGCCACCGAGGCATCGCGCAGCAGCAGCGGCTCCGGGGCGCCGGGCACCGAGACGAGCCAGCCCTGGGCGCCCTCGGGCGCGCCGACGGCGAGGACCTGCCCGCCGAAGTTGAACAGCGCCGCGCCGGGCCAGGTCCGCTTCAAGGCCTGGGCCGCGCGGTCGAGCGCCCAGCCCTTGCCGAAGCCGCCGAAGTCGAGCTCCATGCCGCGGGCGGGGAGCTCGATGGTGCGGGCGCGCGCGTCGAGGCTCACCTTGCGCCAGCCCGTCAGGGGAAGCCCCGCCGGGCCGAGCCGCGCGAGCGGGCGCAAAGTGGGGTCGAAGAGCCCCTCGCTCAACTCCGCGAAGCGCAGCGCGCAGGCCGCGGCGACGAACAGGTCGGCCGAGACCCGGAGGGGCCCGGCGCCGGCCGCGCGGTTGAGCGTGGACAGGTCGCTGTCCGCGTCATAGGCGCTCAGGATCCGGTCCCAGCGTTCGATCTCCTCGAACGCGGCCGTCACCGCTTCGCTCGGGGCGCCGGGCGCCTCGATCGAGCAGAGCGTGCCCATCGTCCAGCGCACGCGCTCCCGCGCCATTTCCTTATTGAGATTGAGTTTCAACAAGAAGAATCTACCACAACACCTTATTGAAATGCAACATCAATAAGGAAATGGGAAAAAAGAAGGGGGCCCGCCTTGCGGCGGGCCCCCGCTCGTTCCGGGAACTCCTACTTCGCGGCTTGGATCTTGGCGATGATCTGCTCGAACGCCTCGACGGGATACGCGCCGCGCAGCGGGACGCCGTTGATCAGGTAGGCCGGAGTGCCTTCGATGCCGAACTTCTTGGCCTCGATGACGTCGGCCTCGATCTTGGCGGCGACGGATTCGCTCTTGGCGTCCTTGGCCGCCTTGGCGACATCGAGCCCGAGGTCCTTCGTGAGGGACTTGAAGTATTCCTCGCCGAGCTTGTTCTGGTTCTCGAACAGGGTGTCGTGGAACGTCCACGCCTTCTCGGGGGACTGCAGCGCCAACGCCTCGAACCACTGAGCCGCGGGCATCGCCATCGGATGGAAGCTGAGCGGCATGTTCTTGAAGACGACCCGGAGGCTGTCCCCGTGCATCTTGCGCAGCTGCTCGAGGTTCTTGAAGCCCTGCGAGCAGTAGGGGCACTGGAAGTCGGAGTACTCGACGATGGTGATCGGGGCGCTCGCGTTGCCGCGCGTCCGGGCGTTGGCGCCGATCTCGGCCTTCAGGGGATTCTTGAAGGCCTTGTCCCGCTCCTCTTCCTCGCGGCGGGCCTCTTCCTTGGCCTTATTCTTCTGGTAATCCTGCTGGGCCTCGACGATGAGCTCGAAGAACTTCATCTTGTCGGCCTTCTTCAGCGCGGAAAGCACGAGGTCGGGGTTGGCGTCAAGCGCCTTCTTGAGGTCCTCGCGGGAAATGGCGGCGGCGGCCGGCACGGCGATCAAAACGGAGAGGAGCAAAGACGACACGCGAGCGATGTTCATTCGGGTCTCCTGTTGAGCAACGCCAGAATATCATTTTCGACCGCGGGGACGTCCAGCGCGCCGACCCAGCGGCGGGCGATGCGGCCCTCGGCGTCGACGAGGTAGGCGGTCGGCAGGCCGCGCACCGCGTAGCCGTCGAGTACCTTCCGGTCGGCGATCAAAATGGGGAAGGTGAGGGCGTGCTCCTTGATGAACGGGGGCACGGCCGCGGGGGCGTTCTCGTCGAGCGAGACGCCGAGCACGGAATATTTTTCGCCGGAACGGCGATAAAGCTCCTCGAGCGCGGGCATCTCCGTGCGGCAGGTGTCGCACCACGTGGCCCAGAAGTTGACGAGCACGGGCTTGCCGCGAAAGGCGGCGAGGCTGACGGTTTTCCCGGCGAGGTCCGGCAGGACGAGCTCGGGCGCCTGGCGCGAGCCGGCGGGGGAGCCGCAGGCGGCCAAGGCGAGGGCGAGGACGGCGATGAGGGCTTTATTCATGGCCAGGAATGCCGAGGATGAGCGGGGTCGGCAGCTCTTCCCGGGAAGAGCCGCCAGTCAGTCGTCCAACGCGCAATAAGCCGCCCATCGCCCCCGTCGGGGGCGATGGGCGGTTGTTCAGTTGACGGCTTAGCAGCCGCAGGGAGTCTTCGGACCCATGGTAGTAGTCCTCCTTTAAACGACTTTATACTGCACTAAGATCTGTTTCGCCACTTTCCCGACCCGTCCGAACACCGTCGCGTCGCGGCGGGAGCGCGCGAGCATCATCGCGCCCTCGTACAGCGCCACGATGGATTCGGCCGTCGCGCGCGCGTCCAGCTCCTTCTTGAAGTAGCCCTTCGACTTGCAGCGCTCGAGGCACGCGGACAACCCCGCCGCCCATTCGTCGAAGAAGGCCGCGACCTTCAGCCGGAACGTCTCGTCCAAATCGCTCATCTCCAGGGCGATGTTGCCCACGAAGCAGCCGGCTTTACAGCCATTTCCGTCAAAGACGCGCCCGGCCGCGGTGAACATCTCCTCGACCGCGTCCTCTGGGGAGGCCTGCGCGCACACCGGCTCCACCTTGCGCGACTGGAACTCCTTGATCTTGTAATCGAGCACCGCCAGCGCGAGCTCGGACTTCGAGCCGTAATGGTGGATCAGGTTGCCCTTGGTCATCCCGCAGGCCTCGGCGATCTCGTCCAGGCATGCATGGTTGTACCCCTTCAGGTGGATGACGTGCTCCGCTTCCTGGAGGATGCGCTCTCGGACCGCCGTGTCGGGTTTGCGTGCCATATTGATTGACTGACCGTACAGTCAATTAATTATATCAGGAGGTCCCGTTCCTGTCAACACCTTATTTAGGAACGACGCCGATCCCGGCCTTCACGCCGGACAGGTCGTAGACGCCGCCAGGACCGAAGCCGATTCCGCGCGTGGGATTCTTCGCGAGCCAGAGCGGGGTGTCGAGGTCCACGAATTTCACGCCCCCGAGCCCCGCGGCGAGATGCGCGGCCGCGCCCATCGCGAGCGGCGTCTCGACCATGCCGCCGACCATGACGCCGAGCCCCGAGGCGCGCGCGATCAGCCCGCAATCCCAGGCCTCGAGCACGCCCATCTTCATGAGCTTGAGGTTCAGCACCTGCGCCGCGCCCGTTTGCGCGAGCTTCAGCGCGTCGGCGCGTCCGCGCAGCGACTCGTCGGCCGCGACCGGAATGCCGCTTTTCTCGTGGAACGAGATCAGGCCCTTGAGGTCGTCGGCTTCGGCGGGCTGCTCGAACATCACCGGGCGGATGCCCCGCGTCTTCAGAAATCGAATGAGCGCGAGCGAAGTCGACGGGCCGTAGCCCTGGTTGGCGTCCAGCGTGAGCGCCGCGCGCGGATGAGCGCGCGCGACCTCCGCGACGCGGGCGGCGTCCTCGCGGGCGGTGAAGCCCACTTTGATCTTGATGACGCGCACGCCGAGCTTTCGGATGCGGCGGGCGGCGGCGAAGGCCGCCTCCGGGGTTCCGAGGGTGACGGTCACGTCGGAGACGACGCGGTCGGTCGCGCCTCCGAACAAGGTTCTCAGCGGCAGGCGCGCCCGCCTCGTCCACGCGTCGAGCAAGGCGACTCCGAGCGCGGCGCGCGCGGCGCCCGCGTGCCGGGGCAGGGCCTCCTCCAGGTCCGTCAGGCGCGCCCGCCACGCGGCGGCGTCCCGGCCGAGCCAGCGTTTCCCGGCGCGCCGTATCTGCGCTTCCGATTTCGCGGCGGTCTCGCCGTTGAAGGCGGGGAACGGCGAGGCCTCGCCGTGGCCGACCGTGCCGTCGGCCAAGGTCAGGCGCGTGAAAACGGTTTCGAGCTCGGCCGAGGAGCCGCCGGCGATGGCGAAGGGCTCGTTCATCGGGATGAGCGCGCGCCGCGCGTCGATCGCGACGATCTCGGCCGGATGCCTCACGGCAAGGTCGTGACGACGCAGGCGTCGGAGAACGAGAAGCCGTGAACGGTCGCGCCCTGCCGCTCGGGAATCAGGAACAGCTCGTGCGGCGTGTGGATGGATTCGCGGGTCAGGTCGTAGAGGCGGGGCGAGTCGACGACGATGAAGCTCCGGCCGTCCTCGTCGAACTGGATGTCGCGCCCCTTGTTGCCTTCGTGGAGCCACAGATCGTCCTGCTTGACGAAGACGCGGGTCCGCCCGGTCTCGGCCGGCGAAACGACCGCCAGCGCCTGCGCGGCGTGGTAGACGACGCGGAGGAACGCGGACTGATCCTTGTTTGCCTGCCCCAGACGCAGGCCGTCGGGCTCGATGTCCCAGCGGCCGTGATGCGCGGTCTCAGCGTCGCGCGCCTCGACGATCAGCGAACGGCGCATCGTCGTGTCCTTGTCGAGCGCGGTCGCGGGCTTCACGCCGGGTCGGGCGCCGAGGCTGATCTCCGGCGTGACGGTGCCGCAATCCTGGCGGGGGGGATCGACGATGCCGCTCGGAGGCGGCAGCTCATCGGCGCCGATGAGGTCGGCGAGCGCCGCACGCAGCTCCTTCTCGAATTCCTGCGAGCCGCCCTCGCCGAGGCGGTCGAAGACGATGCGCCCGCGCCGGTCCACGAGGTACAGCGCCGGCCAGCCTTCGTTGGCGTAGGCCTTCCAGAGGCGCCGGTCGGTGTCGAGCAGGACCGGGTAATCGACGCCGTAGCGCCGGAGGATGCTCTTGGCCCACACCGCTTCCCGGTGGAAATTGAGGTCCGGGGTCAGCACGCCGACGACCATGACCGAGGACAGCCCGTACCGGTCGAACCACGCCTTGAGCGCGGGGAGCACGCGCACCGAGTTGATCGAGGTCGGGTTGAGGAACGCGACGACGACGACCTTGCGGCCGCGCATCTGCGACAGGGACAGCGACGTGGCGTTGAGCCAGGCGTTGGTCGCGGGAAATTCCGCGGCGGGCGGGTTGATCGGGCGCTCGGCGCGGGCCGAGGCCGCGAGGAGCAGCAGGAGCAGCGCCGCGGTCCTCATCCCGGCTCCGTGTCGCGTCCCGTCAGGACGATCTCGACCAAGGTCGAGAGCCGCTCGGCGCGGTCGATCGCGCCGGTCTTCTGATAGATCGAGATCAGGTTGCGGAGCATGCGGGCCAGGATCTCGCGCGAGCCCACGGGCTTGCCCAGCTCGGGGCGCCAGTCGTAGCCGTTGCGCACGAGCATGCGCTTGACCTCGGGCAAGGTCATCAGCTGGCCGCCGCGAAAGCAGTCGACGAACAGCGACGCGCCGCCTTCCTTGAAGCCGGCCAGGAAATGGCCCGGGGTGCCGACGCCGTACAGCGGCAGACGCAGGCGCCGCGCGAGGAGGAGCATCAGCACCGTCAAGGTGACGGGGATGCCGCGGCGCGTGTCGATGACGCGCGAGAGATAGCTGTTGTCGGCGTCGTAGTAGCGCGTCTCGTTGCCCGCGAAGCCGAGCGCCTGGAACAGGTGGTTGGAGAGCCGGCGCACCGACTCGCCGATCCCGGCATCGGAGGGCATGTCGTCGGCGACGGCCGCCGCCACCCGGTCGAGCCAGGCCCGGTACACGGCGGCATCGACGTCGGCGAAGCCGAAGCGCGAGATCAGGATGGCCCCGTCTTCCAGGTCGGGCAGCTTCGCCAGGGACAGGCGCACGAAATCCCGGCGCAGGTCCTGGAAGCGGAGCTCGCCCGCGACGGATTCGAGGCGGATCGCCATCTCGGGCGTGGCGGCGGGGCGGAGCTCGTCGAGGTAGGGCATGATCGCGGCGCCGACGCCGAGGATCTTGCGGCGCACCAACGCCAGGCTGGCCGGGTCCTCTTCCTCTAATAGAGTGACGAGGCTGCGCAGCGCCTTCTCATCGAGTGTCACGTACGCATTGTAGCGGGGGAAACGGGTCTTTTCAAGGCTTCCCGTGTTTCGGACTATCGCGAGGGCTTGCGCGGGCCCGCCTTTCCGCTTACAATGCGCACGGAACTTTTCCGGAATGCCGGGTGTCGTAGCGCGGATTCCTCAGGAGACATTTCATGCGCCAGCTTTGGCTCGCCTTCATTCTCGTCGCCGCCCCGGCCCGGTCCGCGCCGCTCTCGCGCGAAGAGGCTCCCGCTCCGCTGCGCGAGTGGGTTTCCTGGGTGCTCCGCGGCTACGAGCGCGAGGCCTGTCCTTTTTTCGAGGGGCGCGGCAACCGCCAATGCTCCTGGCCCGGCGTCCTCAAGCTCTCCCTCGACGAGAACGGCGGCCGCTTCGAGCAAACCTGGCGGGTACACGCCGAAAGCCGCGTGCCGCTGCCGGGCGGCGACCAGTGGCCCCAGGACGTCAAAGTGGACGGCGTCCCGGCGGCGGTGGGCGCCGGAGCCACGGTGCTGCTCAAGCCGGGCACCCGCACGGTGAGCGGCTCGTTTACCTGGAAGCGCCTGCCCGAGCAGCTGGAGGTGCCCCTTCAGACCGGCCTGCTCGCGCTGACGGTTCGGGGCCAGGCCGTGGCGTTTCCACCGCGCGACGACGCGGGACGGCTGTGGCTGCAGGCCCGGTCCCAGACGGCCGCGCCGAAGGAGCAGTCGCACCTCGAGGTGTCCGTGCATCGCCGCCTGATCGACGAGGTGCCCGTGCAGCTGATCACCCGCATTCAAATCAAGGTCTCCGGCGCCAACCGCGAGGAGCGGCTGTCCCGCGCCCTGCCGGAAGGCTTTTCGCCGATGTCCCTGATCAGCCCTTTGCCCGCCCGGCTCGACGCGGACGGCCGTCTGCGGGTGCAGGCGCGCGCGGGAACCTGGGACCTGATCCTGGTCTCGCGCCGCGAAGGCGCCGGCGACGATATTCGCCTGCCCAAGGCGGAGGGGACCTGGGACCAGGATGAGGCCTGGGTCTTCGAGGCGCGCGCGGACCTGCGCCAGGCCGAATTGGAGGGCGCGCCGGCCCTCGATCCCCAGCAGACCGAATTGCCGGTGGACTGGCGATCGCTGCCGGCCTATCTCGTGCGCCCTGGCGACGCGCTGAAGCTGGTCCAGCGGCGGCGCGGCGACGATCCCCCGGCCCCGGACCGCCTGTCGCTGTTGCGCGAGATCTGGCTCGACTTCGACGGCGGCGGCTACAGCGCGCGCGACCGCGTTCAGGGCACGCTCGGAAAGAGCTGGCGGCTCGAGGCCTCTCCGGAAACGAAGCTCGGCCGCGTCGCCGAGTCGGGCCTCGATCAGTTCCTGACCGCGCTGTCGAGCGGCGGCCCCGCCGGCCTTGAGGTCCGCACCCGGCAGGTCCACGCCGAGGCCGACAGCCGGGTCGAGGGACGCCTGCGCTCCGCGGCGGGCTGGCGCCACGACTTCGGGTCGGTCGGCGCGGTCCTGCACCTCCCGCCGGGCTGGCGCGCCTTCCACGTCGGCGGCGCGGATCAAGCCTCGCCGACCTGGATATCGACCTGGACCTTGCTCGACTTCTTCCTCGTGCTCGTGGCCGGCGCGGCCTTCCTGCGCCTGTACGGCCCCGCCTGGGGCCTGGCGGGGCTCGCCGGCCTGGCGCTGTCCTGGCACGAAGCGGGCGCGCCGCGCTGGGTCTGGCTCCTGATCCTCGCGCTGGCGGCCTTGCATCAAGCCGTGACGGCGCACGCGTCCCTGCTGCGCTGGACCGGCGTCGCGAGGCGCGGCGTCTGGATCGCGCTGTCGCTTTTGCTCCTTCCGTTCTTCGTGCAGCAGATCCGCCAAGGGCTGTACCCGTCGCTGGAATTCCCGTATCAAACCGTCGAGCCGGGACAGGCGGCGAAGGCGGAAGCGCCGTCCGCGCAGGACGACGGCGAAATGGACAAAGGGGCCGGGCAAGGGGGCGGCGGATTGAACCTGGTCCGGCGCACGCGCGCCGTCCGGGGCATGCTCAGCGGCGCCGCGGGCCAAGCGGAGCCGGCGCCCGCGTCGCCGGAGGCCGCGGACGAGGCGTCCGAGGGAGAAAAAGAGGAGTCGGATATCGAAGACGCCCGGAAGGCGCCGGGCCAAAGCCTGTCCTACCTCGAGTCCAGCGTGAGAAAGAGCAAGATGGCCTCGTCCTCGTTCTACTCGTCCGTCATCAATCAAATGCGCCTCGACCCCAACGCGCGCGTGAGCACCGGACCGGGCATGCCCATGTGGTCGTGGCGCTCGGTGCACCTGTCGTGGAAGGGGCCGCTGCCGCAGGACCACCGCGTGAGCCTTTGGCTCGTGCCGCCGGGGGCGAATTTGGCCCTGGC
>JAHFCD010000025.1:3917-11059 GCA_023249695.1 Elusimicrobiota bacterium | reverse complement strand
GGTCAGCAAGCACGGGGTCGCCGGCTTGACGGCGGCGCTGGCCGTCGAGGCGCGCCCGCTCGGCGTCGCGGTGTTCTGCGTGGCGCCGGGCGCGGTGAACACCGCCATGCTCCGCAAGGCCGCTCCGGGCCTCAAGGCGGGCGCCGAGCCCTCCGAGATCGCGGCCGTCGTCGCGGACCTGTCCGGCTCGGCCGCGCCGGAGTTGCTGTCGGGCGCGATCATCCCGCTGGACACGAACCGATGACCCGAAAGGCCTTCATCACCCGGCGCATGACCTTCTCCGCGGGGCACCGCCTGCACAACGACGCGCTGTCGGCCGAGGAGAACCGCCGCATCTACGGGAAATGCAACAACGTCAACGGCCACGGGCACAACTTCACCGTCGAGGTCACGGTCGCCGGCGAGATCGACGCGCGCACGGGCATGGTGTTCAACCTCCGCGATCTCAAGTCGGTCATGGCCGAGATCATCGAGGACGGCCTCGACCACAAAAATCTCAATCTCGACGTCCCCGCGTTCCAGGGCGTCATTCCCACGGCGGAGAACATCGCCTCCGTGCTGTGGGCCATGCTCGCGCGGCGCCTGCCCGAAGGCGCGCTGCACGAGGTGAAGCTCATTGAAACCGAAAACAACTTCGTCACCTATCGGGGCTGAGCCATGAGAAAACTCGTCGAAGGGATCGTGAAATTCCGGCGGGAGATGCGCCCCGAGTACCGCGAGCAGTTCTCGCACCTGGCCCTCGATCAACGCCCCGACACCCTGTTCGTGGCCTGCTCCGACAGCCGCGTGGTCCCGAACACCTTCGCCTCGACGGATCCCGGCGACCTCTTCGTCATCCGCAACCCCGGCAACATCATCCCGCCCGAGGACCCCGCGCAGGCGCCCGCGGCGGCCGGCGCGGCGGCGGCCGTCGAGTTCGCCGTGCGCCGCCTCGGCGTCACGGACGCCATCATCTGCGGACATTCCGACTGCGGCGCGATGAAGGCGCTGGCCACCGGCTCCGAGGGCGATTCCGGGCCGCTGGCGGCCTGGCTTCGGGCGGCCGGGGACTCTCGACGCGAGCTCGAGCGGCGGCCGGCGCTCGCGCCGGGGAGGCCGCTGCACGACCGGATCGCCCAGGCGCACGCGCTTGTTCAGCTCGAGCACCTGAAGACCCATTCGGCCGTGCGCGAGGCCGTCGCCGCGGGACGCCTGCGGCTGCATGCGTGGTGGTTCGACCTCGCCGGCGCCGACGTCCACGCCTGGGAACCGGAGCTGGGACGCTTCACCCTCATCGACGAGGACGAGGCTCAGCGCATCTTCGCCCGCCTCGGCGCCTAGATCGCCGAGGCCTTGCGGCGTCCGGCGCAGCGGAAGGCGAGGCCTTCCTTGCCCGCGTCGGCCGCGACCGAGTCTCCGTCCTTGATCTCGCCGGTCAGAAGCATGCGGGCGAGCGGATCGATGACGAGGCGGGAAATGGCGCGCTTGAGAGGGCGGGCTCCGTAAGCGGGGTCGTAGCCCTCCTTGGCGAGCAGGTCCTTGGCGGCGTCTGTGAGGGTCAGCTCGACGCGGCGTTCGGCGAGGCGCTTGCGCAGCGACACGAGCTGGACTTCGACGATGCGCCGCAGGTGCTCGCGATCCAGGCTCGAGAACTCGAGGATGTCGTCGAGGCGGTTGAGAAACTCGGGGCGGAAGCGGGCTTTGAGCTCCTCCTTCGGCGCGTTCGACGTCATCAGGATGACCGTGTTCTTGAAGTTGACCGTGCGGCCCTGGCCGTCGGTGAGGCGGCCGTCGTCCATGACCTGAAGGAGGACGTTGAACGCGTCCGGGTGCGCCTTCTCGATCTCATCAAGGAGGACGATCGAATAAGGTTTGCGCCGCACGGCTTCGGTCAGCTGCCCTCCCTCTTCGTAGCCGACGTAGCCGGGGGGCGCGCCGATGAGGCGGGCGACCGCGTGCTTCTCCATGTACTCGGACATGTCGATGCGGATCATCGCTTTATCCGAATCGAACAGGAACTCGGCCAGAGCCCGCGCCAGCTCCGTTTTGCCCACGCCGGTCGGCCCCATCAGCAGGAACACGCCGGTCGGCCTATGCGGATCGGACAGCCCCGACCGGGCGCGGCGCACCGCTTCGCACACGGCCTTGACCGGGGCGTCCTGGCCGATCACGCGCTCGTGGAGCTTCTCCTCCATGCGCAATAATTTCGCGGCCTGTCCCTCGAGCAGCCGCTCGACCGGGACGCCGGTCCAGCGCGCGACGACGCCGGCGATATCTTCTTCGCCGACCTCTTCCTTTAAGAGCTGCCGCTCTTTTTGAAGCGCGGCGAGGTCCTGGCGGATCTTCTCCTGTCGTTTTTCGAGCTCGGGGACCTTCCCGAATCGCACCTCCGCGGCGCGGGCGAGGTCGCCGCTGCGCTCCGCCTTTTGCTCGTCGGCCTTGAGCTCCTCGACCTGTTTTTGCAGATCGCGCAGCTGCGCGATTTGGTCTTTTTCCTTTTTCCAGTGCGCGCGCAGGTCGGCGGACTCGCTCTTCAGGCGCTTGAGGTCCTTCTCGATGGCCTTGAGGCGTTCGGCCGAGGGCGCGTCGCCCTCCTTGCGCAGGGCCGTGGCCTCGATCTCGAGCCGGCGTATGTCGCGCTCGGCCTGGTCGAGCTCCTGCGGCAATGAGTCGATCTCCATGCGCAGGCGGCTGGCGGCCTCGTCGATCAGGTCGATGGCCTTGTCGGGGAGCTGGCGGTCGGGGATGTAGCGCGAGGACAAGGCCGCCGCGGCGACGAGCGCGGCGTCGCGGATGCGCACGCCGTGGTGGACCTCGTACTTCTCCTTGAGGCCGCGCAGGATGGCGATCGTGTCCTCGATGGACGGCTCATCGACCAAGACGGTCTGGAAGCGGCGCTCGAGGGCGGCGTCCTTCTCGATGCCCTTCTTGTACTCGTCGAGCGTGGTGGCTCCCACGCAGCGCAGCTCGCCGCGCGCGAGCATCGGTTTAAGGAGATTGGCGGCGTCCATGGCGCCCTCGGCGGCGCCCGCGCCGACGAGGGTGTGCAGCTCGTCGATGAAGAGGATGACGCGGCCTTCCTGAGCCATGATCTCCTTGAGCACGGCTTTGAGCCGCTCCTCGAACTCGCCGCGAAACTTGGCCCCCGCGATCAAGGCGCCGAGGTCGAGCGAGATCACGGACTTGTCCTTGATCCCCTCGGGGACGTCGCCGGAGGCCACGCGCTGGGCCAGGCCCTCGACGATCGCGGTCTTGCCCACGCCCGGCTCGCCGATGAGGACGGGGTTGTTCTTCGTGCGGCGCGACAAAACCTGGATCACGCGGCGGATCTCGGCGTCGCGGCCGATCACCGGGTCGAGCTTGCCGCGGCGCGCGGCGGCGGTGAGGTCGCGGCCGTATTTCTCGAGCGCCTGATAGGTGGCCTCGGGTTCTTGAGAAGTGACTCTCTGCGAGCCCCGCGTTTGCGTCAGGGCGGCGAGAAACTTGTCGGGGGTAAGGCCCATCCTGGCGAGAATCTTGACGGCGTCGCCGCCCGCGTCGAGCATTCCCAGCAGGACGTGCTCCGCCGAGATGAACTCGTCCTTCATGGCCTTCATGCGATCCTCGGCCTTGCGCAGGACGCCGTCGAGCGACGAAGAGGCGTGAAGCTTGCCGCCCCAGACCGAGGGCTTCTTCGCCAGGAATTTCTCGACCTCGGCGGCCGCGGCCTTGGGATCGAGGGCGGCCTTCTTCAGCGTCTCGGGGACGATGCCGCCTTCCTGGGCCAGGAGGGAAGCGAGCAGATGTTCGGGCGTCAGCTCCGGATGTCCGCGGCGTTCTGCCTGGGATTGGGCGTCGGCGAAGGCTTCCTGGGTTTTATGCGTCCAGCGGTCGGGGTTCATGGCCATATTTTAGCCCATGCAACGTTGCGGCCGCAGGTGGGAGAAATACGCGGGCGGGGCGGAGGAGTACGGAGGCCGGCGACGGCTTAGCGTTCCGGCCGAGCGGCCGGCAGCTCGACGGTTTGGCCGTAATCGAGCACGCGCCAAGGGACGTCCGCGCCGGCCGCCTGCGCGGCCCGGCGCGCCGCCTCGAGGTCGAGCCCGGGCATGAGCGCCAGGCCTTTTTCCAGCGGCTGGAAGAGATTGTCGTAATGCGTCGGCAGGATCAGCCGGGGGCGGGCCTCCGCGAAGACGAGGCGCATGCGCTCCGCGGTCAGCTCCTCTCCGTTGACCCCCATGATGAGCGTCCCGGCGGGCAGGTCTCCGAGCTCGCTTCTCTTGAAGGTGGACGTGGGGTGAAACCACACCGAGGCTCCCGCCGCCTCGAGCCGGTAGGCCAAAGCGGCGTCCTGCACGTACTGCCAGAACCAGAGCGGCCCGGCCGTCGGGGCGATCGTCCCGGCCATGAGCCCCTTCATCCCGAGAAGGTCGATGTGCCGCGAGGCCCGGACGTCCACCGTGAAGGTCCCCAAGGTCAGACGCTCGCCCGGGACGGCCAGGCGGACGCGGCCGGGAGGTACCCCGCGCGAGAGCGCGAGGTTGCAGGCCGACTGCGAGCCGACGACCGTGGCGCCCGTGCGCAGGGCGATGGCGGGGACGTCGGCCGCGTGGTCGTAGTGGGCGTGATTGACGAGGATGAAATCGGCCCGCGGAAAGACCCGGCCGCTCAGGGCCTCGTCGGGCCGCAGGCGACGCGAGAAAAGATCCCAAACCGTGGGACGGGTCACCGTCGGGTCGAGCAGGACGACGGTCTTGCCGTCGGTGAGCTCGTAGCCGCTGATGCCCCGGTAGGTCAGGCGCAGGCGCCCTTTCGCGGCCGTGCTTTCGGCCTCGGCGGGGGGGTGATACGGCGCATGGCGAAACCGGACGGACGCCGCGCACAGCAGGAGGAGGGGCAGGAAGACCGTCGTCAGCGCGGCGCCGACGGCGAAGCGTTTCACGGCGAGGAGTCGAGCGTCCGCCTCTCCGACCAAAAGCGGGCGGGGAGCGCGCCGAGGCCCATGAGCGCCAGCTGCAGCGCGCAGAACGCGGACAGCCACAGGAAGGCCTTGTCCATGAAGCCGTAGGAGTGCAGGCCGATGCCGAGCATGTTGACGCCGAACCAGGAGAGGCTGACGATGATGTTGCCGAAGATCGCCATCAGCATGATGCCGCGCTCGCGGACGAAGCCGCCCCAGCGGGCGTGCAGGATCAGCGCGTTCCAGAGCACGATCAAAAGGGCGCCGTTCTCCTTGGGATCCCAGCCCCAAAACCGCCCCCAGCTCTGGTCGGCCCAGATGCCGCCGAGCACGGTGCCGACGAAGCTGAAGAGCAGGCTGAAGGCGATCACGCCGTAGGCCAGGGACGCCAACGCCTTCGACGCCTCCGGATCCGGCTTGAGCATGACATGCCGCCGCACGACCCAGGCGATGCCCAGCATGCCGGCGAGGTAGGTCGAGCTGTAGCCGATGGTGATCGCGACGACGTGCGTCGCCAGCCAGAAATTCGAGTCCAGGACCGCGCGCATCATCTCCATCGTGTCGCCGGTGGCGCTGAGGTGGTGGGCGATCAGCAAGGTCGAGAAGCCGATGGCGCAGGCGCCCGCGACGGCGAAGCCTCGCCGGTGGATGCGCTCGGCGACGAGGCCGAGAAGGGCGGAGGCCCAGCCGACGAACACCGCCGACGAATAGAGGTTGGTGACGGGCGGGCGGCCCTGCAGGACCGTGCGCGCGAGCAGCCCCAGGGTGTGCACGAGGAAGGCCGACCAGGCCAGCGCCCGCGCGGCGGCGGCGACGTCCTCTCGCCTCGTCGCCCAGGCGGTGAACACGAGCAAAAGGGCCGTCAGGTACAGCGCCATGCCGGAGATGAACGGGGCGCAGGTGTTGAACACGGTCTCGGCGCGCGCGGCGCGCGCGGCCGCGGGGCGGGCGCGCGCGACCCATCCCGTATGCTCCGCCAGCGCGGCGTTGAAGGCGGCGGCGTCCCCGGTCCGGTACGCGCGGCCCATCAGCGCGAACGACGCGAGGCCCGGATGCGGAGCTTGGGCGGTCATCGGATTGGACAAGGCCTCGCCGATGTTGGTCCAGGCGTCGGCGGCCTCTCCCTCCTTCGGAGGGAGAGCTTTAAAGGCCGACGCCTCCTCGATGAATTTGTAGCGCTGGAGCATCTCCGACAGCGCCTTCATCGTGCGGACGTCCCGGCCCGTCGGCTTGGCCGAGTGGAAGGCGCGCAGAGCGTCCGGGAGCAGCGCCGAGAAGGCCGCCAGCTCCATGGCCGGGTCGCCCTGGCCGGAGACCATGAAGGTGTTCTTGACGCGCTCGTACAGATTCAGCCGGCTGTTGAGGTTGAGGACCGCGGTTTGAAACCGGGTGCGCCGGCCGCTGTCCTGCTTGTCGGCGGCCGCGGCCTGGCTCGAGACCTCCTCGCGCTTCGGCTCGATCTGCCAGTAGGCGAAGTAGCGGCTCTTGCCCTGCGCGAGGCCGAGCAGGCCCAGGACCTCCGGGTCGTCCACGAAGAAGGCGGGGTAGGTGTCGGCGGCTTCGGGCTTGAACGCGGCGTCGAGGAGCCACCGCGTCGCGGGGATCGCGCGGCCGTCGACCGGGACGCTTTGCTTGCCGCGAATGGAAAGCAAGGCGCTGCGCGCGAAGCTGTCCAGCGGCTTGACGCGGCCGCCCTCGAGAACCGGCAGGCGGGAGAAGGCCGCGAGATCGAGCTCGGATTTGGGCGCGGGCGCGAGCGCGGGCCAGGCGGCCAGCGTCAGCGCGCCGAGGAACACCGCCGTCTGCAGCCGGGCGGCCCTCATGCGCTTCGGGCTCCCAGCGATTTGCGCAGCATCACGCCGAAGTGCCACAGCAGGCCCAGCGATACCAGCAGGCACGACAGATAGGGGAGCGTCCACGCGGGGTTGCGCACGACCTGGAGGACCGAGAGCGTGTCGTTCTTGCCGAAGCTCGCCTGATAGAAGGTCTGCCCGCCGTGGCGCAGAGGGGAATTCATGTAGATCAGCACGTCGCGGTCGTCGCCGGCGAGCGGGTCCTTGAGGCGCACGAGGCTCGAGAAATTCTTGGGGATGTCCGTGCCCGGATAAACGTCGTGGCGGAAATCCTTGAGCGTCAGCGAGAACGGCTGCCGGTATTGGCGCGGGCGCAGGGACAGCTTCCAGCTGCGGCCCTCGGAGATGAAGCCTTGGGGCGCGCCCAGGGC
>JAHFCD010000025.1:0-3907 GCA_023249695.1 Elusimicrobiota bacterium | reverse complement strand
CGTCCTGGAGCACGGGCTCGACCACCGCGACGGCGGTGTTCTGCTCGCCGTCGGCGGTCGTCGGCGGCTGAGGCTGGAAGGACATGCCCGCGCCGATGCCGGCGGTCACGATGGAGGGGGCGGCGCCGGGGCCGCGCATCGACAGCGCGGCGTTGTCGTGGTAGGCGCGCACGACGAGCTTGAACGGAAGGGCGGCGTCGGCGATCTCGCGGCGGGACTTCAGCAGGGAATCCGGGATGCCGAACTCGTCGTTGAAGTCCTTGTCGGTCTCGTCGACGACGGCGACCTCCATGCGGCGGTAGTCCTCGCTGTAGCTCTTCGTCTGGCCTTCCTCGATCGCCAAGTTGCTCTCGACCTGGAACAGGGCGGTCGCGAATTCGCCGATGAACAGGAGCGCCAGGCCGACGTGCACGATCCAGAGCCCGCCCTTGCGCCACGACAGCTCCAGGCGGCGGAACTGGGCGAAGATCAGGTTCAGCAGCAGGATCGCGCCGACCAGGCCTCCGCCCGGAAAAACGGGCAGGCTCAGCGCGGAGCCGTCCGGAGACCACCAGACGATGAAGGAGCGGATGTAGCGCTCGACGGCGAGATGGGTCCCGAGATTGACCTGCGCCAAGGTGCAGGCGACGACCAAAACCATCAGCAGGGCGAGGCAGAGCAAGGTGAGCTTTAACGAGCTCAGGCCGTCGATCAGGCGGCCGAGGGCGTCATTTCGGCGCATCGGGGGTCAATCCTTTGATCATCGTCAAAAAGCCCGGGCGCGCGGACTCGGTGGCCGAGGCGTCGCCCATGAGCTTGAAGAACCAGGTCGTGCCGCCCGTGGTGACGGCGGCGGCGATCAGGCGCGTGCGGACCGCGCCCGCTCCGGTGAAATCATAAATCGCGGCGGGGCCGGCTTTCGTGGTCATCGTCGTGCGCGCGGCGGCCATGCCCGCCTCGTCGGTGGCGGGGAGGCCGATCTGCCCGCGCCAGCGGTTGGCGTTGGCCAGCTCCCCGCCTGAGTCGCCGGGGAGCGCGACCACGGTCGCTTCGGTCTTCAGCCCGCCGGGAGGCACGAAGGTCGCCAGGCGCATGCCGTTTCCGGGAATTTCCCGCCAGCCGGCCGGCAGGGTCCACGCGAGGCCGCGCACCGCCGCGCCGCCGGAATTTGGAAACGGCAGGGCCATGGGAGCCGCGGGCGGACGGGCACCGGAGGATTCGTCTTTCGGAACGCGCGCGCGCGTGATCCCTTCTTCGCGGCAGGCCGCGCTCAGGAGAGCCGCGATCAACGCAAGCGCTGCGGCGTAGCGGGAGCTCATGTGAGAGATTCTAGCAATTCCGCTCAACGGCCTTGCTTTGACATGTACCGGGCGACGTCCTCGATCTGGATGTCGGTCAGCTGGCCCTTGTAGGCCGGCATCGCGGAATCGGGCTTGAACTTGGAGGGGTCCTCCACGTACTTCTTGATGAAGGCCTTGTCCCGGGCCGTGCCGATGAAGGAAAGATCGGGGCCGACGTCGCCGCCCTCCTTGCCGAGCTTGTGGCAGGCCGCGCAGTTCTCCGTGAAAAGGTCCGGAGCGGCCGCCGTGAAGGGCTCCTCGGCATGCATGGATTTCATGTAGGCCACGAGGACCTTGATCTCGTCGTCGAGAAGGTTCATTTTCGGCATCGAGGATCCGGGCGTGACGCTTTGCGGATCCTTGAAATGCCTGGTGAGCCACTCCTCGGTCTCGCCGCCGGCGGTCTTGTCGAGGGCGGGGCCGACCGTGCCGCCCTTGCCGCCGATCTTGTGGCAGTGCGCGCAGCTCATCTGGTCGTAAAGACGCCGCCCGGCCGCGATCTGGGGATCCACCGCCTCGGCGGGATTCGTCATCGGGCTTTCCATGCCCGCCCAGGTCAGCACGGCGAAGCCCGCGATGGCCGCCAGGCCCAGGCCGGTCCAGAGCGGTCGATCAAGAGGATGCCGTTTGGCTCCCCGGTCGAGGAAAGGCACGCCCAGGAGGAGGAGGACGCCGAGCCCGGGAAGGATGATGGCGGCGACCGCCTCGAGATTTCCGGGAAAGAACTTCAGCGCCTGGAAGAGGAAAAGAAAATACCACTCCGGCCTCGGGTTGTAGTGAGTATCGGTCGGATCGGCGAGGGGCTCGAGCTCGGCCGGGTGGAAGTGGGCCAGCGCGAACAGGACGACGAGGACCGCCAGGGCGACGCACGCGTCCTTGAACACCGTGTATGGGAAAAAGGACTTGCCGTGCTCCTTGAGCTCGGCGTAGCGTTTCTTGTACTCCTCATGCCATGATTCCATGTCAGGGGACCTTGCCCGGGGCCTTTTTCGGCGGCTCCGAGATTCCGTGCCAAATCACCAGAAACAGATGCACGCCGATCAGCCCGCCGGTCAGGGCCGGCAGCAGGAGGACGTGGAGCGCGTAGAAGCGGGTCAAGGTCGGCGCGCCCATGCCGTCGGTGCCGCGCAGGATGTTGGCGATCCACCCGCCGACCACCGGAGTTTGTCCCGCGATCGTCGTGCCGACGACCGTCGCCCAATAGGCCTTCTGGTCCCAGGGCAGGAGGTAGCCGGTGAAGCTGAAGCCCAGCACGAGGAGGAGCAGGCCGACGCCGGCCATCCAGGTCGCCTCGCGGGGATATTTATAGGAGCCCATGAAGTAGACGCGCAGCATGTGCAGGACGGCGAAGACGACCATGAAGCTCGCGCCCCAGTGGTGCAGGCCGCGCACGAGGCGGCCGAAGAGCACCGTGGAGTCGATGTACCGCACCGAGTCGTAGGCGTGGTCCGGGGTGGGCGCGTAGTTCGTGGCCAGCAGAAAGCCCGTTACGGCCTGGACGGTGAAGATCAGCATCGTCGCGCTGCCCAAAGTGTACAGCAGGCAGACCCAGCCCTTGGCTTCGGGGATATGGCGCAGCATGAGCGCCGTCCAAACCCTGTCGAGGCCGGTCCGCTCGCACACCCACGCATACGCCGTCGCAGCGCGGTTCTTCATGCTTTTTCTTCCGCCTTGGGGAGGATCATGAGACGGTTTCCCGCGATCTTGGTTTGATACTGGTCGAGCGGGCGCGGAGGCGGCCCCGACACGACCTTGCCGTCGAGATCGAACACCGCCGTGTGGCACGGGCAGACGAAGCGCGAAGCGCCCGAGTCCCAGCGGTAAGGGCAGCCCAGGTGGGTGCAGCGCGGATCGAATGCCGTGAAGTTCTTGCCGTCGGCGGTCACCACCCAGGCGGAGGAGCGGCGCTCCGAGGTGACCCAGGCGTCGCGCCGTCTCTGGGTGAACTCCACCAAGGACGGCGCGCCCGCCTTGAACTCCCCGGCGCGGCCGAGGTCGACCCAATCCTCGTCGCGGCGCTGGAAGGCGGGGGAGACGAAGTAGCCGAGCCCCGTCGCGGACAGCGCCGCCGCGATGACGGCGCCGAGCGCCGCGGTCGCCCGCGTCAGGAAGTCCCGGCGCCCGATGTCCTCGGGCGCCTTCGCCTTGCAGCCGCAGCCGGCGTCTTCTTTTTCGCTCACGGCTTGGCTTCCTTCTTGGCCGGAGCCAAGGAGCGCACGAAGGCGATCAGGTCCTTGACGGAGACGTCCTTGAGCTTCTCCTTCGTGAAAAGCGGCATCTTGCCCTTGCCGATATCGACGGTCTTCGTCAGGTCCTCGTCCTTCTTGTCGAGGGTTTCGGCGTCGACCAGGTTCAGCGCCTCGGGCTTGGCCTTGAGCATCTTCACCATCGCCGGGTTGCCGGCGCCGTCCTTCGCGTGGCAGGCGGCGCACTTGGACTTGTAGGCGGCGGCGACGGGATCGGCCTTGGGGGCCTCGACGGCGGACGCGCGGAGAGCGGCGGCGAGCAGCAAGGTCAGCGGCAGCGTTTTCTTCATAACTTTCTCCTTGGGTTAGAACTTCATGGCCACGCCGAATTCGGCGACGCCG
>JAHFCD010000435.1 GCA_023249695.1 Elusimicrobiota bacterium | reverse complement strand
GGTGTTCACCTCGGCGACCTTCGAGTTCGCCTCGATCAGGCGATTCTGCTCGCCGGTCCGCTCGAGGTTCAGGGCCGCGTGGTTGGCGCCTTCCGCCGCGATCTGGGAGCGGCAATGGCCGAGCGTCTCCTCGACGGGCCCGATGCGCTCCTGCATCACGGCCAGCTCCGCCTCGATCGTCGCGGTCTGCTCGATGATGTGCGCGGCTTCCATCGCCGTCAGCTCTTCCTTGTATTTCGCGAACAGCTTGGCGCGGCGCGCGTCGGCGTCGAGCTTCTTGACCTGCTCCTCGATCAGCGCGACGGAGTCCTGCAGGCGGCCCAGGTCCATGTCCACGCGGTCGAGCTTGCGCAGGGCTTCCGCGCGCTTGGCGTTGTACTTCGCCACGCCGGCGGCTTCTTCAAAAAACGCCCTCCGCTCCTCGGGCTTGCTGCGGATCATCGAGTCGACGCCGCCCTGGTCGATGATCGCGTAGCCGTCGCCGCCGAGGCCGGTGTCGAGGAACATCTCGCGGATGTCGCGCAGACGGCATTGGGTCTTATTGAGGAAGTACTGGGACTCGCCGGAGCGGAACAGGCGCCGGGTGATCGTCACCTCGGAGTAATCGACGGGCAAAAGGGAGCTGGCGTTGTCGAAGGTCAAGGTCACTTCGGCCAGGGATTGGGGCGACCGCTTCGCGGTGCCGGAGAAGATCACGTCGGTCATCGAGTCGGCGCGCAGCGACTTCCACGACATCTCGCCGAGGCACCAGCGCACGGATTCCATGACGTTCGACTTGCCGCAGCCGTTGGGTCCGATCACGCCCGTGATGCCGGGCTCCAGGTCCACGTGGGTCTTATCCGCGAAAGACTTGTAGCCGACGATGTCGATCGATTTCAGGTGCATGGAACCTCGGCGCGAGACGGTTTGTCCATCTATTGCTATCTATTACCGGCCAGTCACATTAACTACACCATAGCATAGCATTTCTCGTCGAGAAAATCAAGTTTTATCGTCACATCTCCGCAGTCCATCAGGCCCTTGACGGAAAAAGCCGTTCTCTTTACGCTATGAGGGACGATGCGGCCCCTCCTGCTCCTCGCCGTCCTGATGACCTGTCCGCCGGCTCTTTTCGCGGGCGAGACGCCGCCCGCGGCCGATTCGGGGCAACCGGCCCGGCCCGAATTGCGCCAGGCCGACTGGCGCCAAGGCGGGATCGACGACCGGGTGAAGGCGGCCCTGACCGGACAAGGCTGGCGCTTCGAGGAGGACGGCCGCGCCCTCGAGCCCAAGACCAAGGCGCCGGCCACCGTCGTCGTGTTCAACATCGCGGTCCGAGACCTGAGCCAGGGCGCGCGCCGCGCGGCGCTCGAAACCGTGAATCTGATCCTGTCCACCGGCAAGCCGTTGGAGGAGGAGGACAAGAGGACGATCCGGGCTTTGGCCGACGACCTCCCCCCCCGCCTCGCCGCCGCGATCCTCGACCCCAACGCCGACATGCCGAAGGTCAAGGCGATGGCCGACGCGGGCCTGAGCCGCGTCGCCGCCTACTTCGACGGCGGCCGGACCCTGGCCGACCGCGAGGCCGCGTCGCGGCCCGTCACGGCGGGGACCCCGGGCCCCCGCGTGGACCTCCCCTATTTCACGGCCCAGGAAAAGACGGTCGGCGATCTGCTCCGCTCCTCCGCCGCGGCCGAGATCGGCCGCGACCCCTTCGGCAAGACCGTCTTGTCGCGCCTCAAGACCAACAGGAAGCCCGACCTGCCGCCGATCGTCATCGAGGAGCAGAGCGGCGGCGTGGTCGCGCAGTACGATTTCCGGCGCCGGGCCGTCGTCCTCGACCGCGAGGGCGTCCTGGCGTCCGTCGTCGGCACCGTGCCGCCCCGCCAGGCCGCGGGGCTTCGCGCCTCGCTGTCCGACCGCGCCGCGCTGCTGTCCTACCTCGAGGCGCATCCCGAAGCGATCGCCGCCGTCGTCAAGGACAACGACGTCGTCCTCGTTCACGAATTGACCCACGCCTGGCAGGACCGGCGCGATCCGATCTTCCGCGAGATCACGCGCGGGAACCTCCCCGACACCCAGCCGCTCGAGCACGAGGAGGAGGCCTACAAGACGAAAAACATGTATCTCCGATCGAAGCTCGAGCACGACCCGGCGTCCGTGAAGATGGACTCCGAGTTCACCGACTTCATCTCCATGCTGCACGGCGTCGATTCGTGGCGCGACTCCCTTTTCAGCGGCCTGCGCAACAGCTCCCCGTCGCGCGCCCTGCCGCTGGCCTCGATCCGGTCCGTGCAGGACGCCCGCGCGCAGACGGCCCGGAGGAAGCAGGCCGTCTCGAGCGACGACCAGAAGGCGAAGGCGCTCGACCTCCTGGGCCTGACCCGCGCCCAGAAGGAGCTCGCCGACCTCGACGCGGCGCATCTGGCGCGCATGGCCCCCCTCGACGCGGAGATCCGCCGCGCCGGCTCGGACCGTGCCGCTCTGCTGGGTCCCTACTATCTCGCTCAGGCGCTCCGCGCCGAACGCGACACGGACCGTTTCGTCCTGCTCGAGCAGGCCGAGCGCTACGCGGTCTCGTCGCAAAATGCCACGCTACTGGCCGAAATCCGCAAAGCGAAGGAAAAGAAATGAACCGCCCGTCCCTGCTGCTCCTGGCCGCCCTCGCGCTGACCGCCTGCCAACGCGGCGCCGAGCAGCCGGCGGAGACGGCTCCGACGAAGGAGGTCGCGGGCGGCGTCGCCCTGATCGACTACGACTCACCCCTCGGCGCCTTCACCTGCCGCGCGCCGGCGGAGTGGGGCATCCGCGAGGAAAAGCGGGGCGGCGCCGAAAACGTCTCCTTCGTCGGCCCGAGCGACCCCCGCACGGGCAGCGCCTTCATTCACATCCTCCAATACCCGAGCCAGGCCGACCCCAAGA
>JAHFCD010000434.1 GCA_023249695.1 Elusimicrobiota bacterium | reverse complement strand
TGTTGTTGTACTGCTTCTGCATGGCGATCGAGATGTCGAAAGGGGTGCTCTTGGGGGCCGGCTCGTTCGGGGTCCCGACCTGATGGCCGACGACGTAGCGCACGCGCACGCCGCCGACGGAGTTGGCGCGCGTGAAAACGGACGCGCCCGCCAGCCGCTCGACGCGGAATCCCACCACCCCGGTGTTGCTCCACGCGCCCCACGGGGACGACGGGATCGCCGTGCAGGTCGCCGGAGCGCCGACGGCGGCCGGGCAGATCACGCCCGCGCCCAGCCGCTCGAAGCGGCGCAGGATCAGGTTCGCCGGCGCCGCGCTGTCCAGGCAGTACTGCACGATCGAGACGAAGTTGGCTCCGGGCGGGGTCGCGTTGGTGTTGAGCTTGCCCCCCGCCCCGCCGTTCATCACCCGCGACCAGTTTTTGCACACGACGACCGAGTCGACCGCCGTGCCGTCGGCGACCGGGTATGCGAGGACGTTGGCGTCCTCGAGCTCCTTGGACATGGAGAGATAGCTGATCAAAGACCAGCCGGTGACCGTGCCGGAACGGATGCCTTCCACCTGGCTTCGGGCCATCTGCGCCGCGATCGAGGCCACGCCGACCAGGACGAAGGAGGCGAGCGAGACCGCGATGACGAGCTCGATCAGGGAGAAGCCGGCCGAGCGGCGGCGGAGGATCCTCACGGCTCCGTCCAGGTCGTCGTGATGGTGACCGACGGGACCGGGCGGCCGTTGACGGTGTCGGTGACGGTGACGGTATAGGTCAGCTGAGCGAAGTAAGGCGAGGCTTCGAACTCGGCAGGCAGGATGTTGCGTAGGGGATGGGCGCCCGTGGTCAACGCGTAGCAGTCGGTGCAGCTGGTGTCGTCGATGAGACCCACGCCGTTGCCGACATTGCCGTCCATCGACCAGCTGTTCGGCCCGGTGCCCGGCCCCGGGATCGTCAACGTCAGAGGATCGCCCGTCACGTAATTCTTGAGCACGGCGGCGATCTGCTTGGCGCCGGAGGAGGCCTTGATCTTGCGCTCGCCCTTGCTGCCGCCCGTCTTCACCGTGAGAGCCACGCTGAACACGGAGGTGACCATGACCGAGGTCAGGAGCATGGCGACCATCACCTCGACGAGGGTGTAGCCGGAGTCGGAACGGGGCTTAATACGTCGGAATCGGAGCGCCGCCATAATTGGTGATGACCCCCTGGCCGTTCTGCGCGTAGCCCCAGCCGGAATACGTCCCGGATTTTCGCCGGGCGCCCGCCGTCGCGTTGCTTCCGCCGCTCGTGCCGCAGGGGCCGCCCCCGGGATTGCAGGCGTAGACCGTGTAGGGCTTCGACCCGTAGTTCTGATCCGAGAGGTACTTGCACCAGACGAGCTCGCAGCCGGTGCCGCCGCCGGGGCCCGAGGCCGGGCAGGCGCCCGCGCCGCAGCCGGTGTCGGCCGTGGTCGGAAAGGTGCCGACGATGTAGGAGTTGTTGTGGTCGAGGGCGAACATCTTGTTCGTCGTGCCGACCATGTTGACGAGGGCGACCGCGTCGTCGGCCTTCGTCGTCTCGACGCTCTTCAGGTAGGTCGGCACGCCCGCGGCCGCGAGGATGCCGATGATCAGCACCACGACGAGAAGCTCGATGAGGGTGAAGCCGGCGCGCTTGTTGATCATTATTTCCCCAGGCTCGACAATTTGAAGATGGGCAGGAATACGGCGAGCACGATGACGCCGACGAGCATGCCGATTCCGACGACCATGATCGGCTCGATGATCGCGTTGAAGCTGCGGGTGAACTGGTCGATCTGCTCCTTGTAGAACGAGGACAAGGTGACGAGCATGTCCGGCAGCTTGCCCGACTCCTCGCCCATGAACATCATCTCCGTCACGAGCGGCGGGAGCGCGCCGGTCTTCTTGAAGGACTGCGAGATGGATTTCCCGCCCGCGACGTCGCTCTTGACCGACGCGAGGACGCGCTTGAAAATGATGTTGTTGGCGAAGACGCCCTCGAGCACCGAGATCGCGTTGAGGATGCTGACGCCGGACTCGATCAAGGTCGAGAGCGTGGTCAGCATGCGCTCGATCATGATGTTCTTCAGGAAGTCCCCGATCAAGGGAAACCCGAACAGCAGCGCCCACTTGGTTTCCTGGCCGGACTCCGTCGAGGTGTAGGCGTTGATGACGAACCAGAGCGCGACCAAGGTGACGATCAGGCCCGCGAGATGGTGGACGAGGATGTTCGACACGACGATGATCGCGGCGGTCAGCGGCGGCAGCTTGACGTTGAAGCTGGCGAAAATCTCCGCGAACACGGGGACGATCTTGAGGATGAAGAAGAGGAGGACGCCGCCGGACACCGTCATCAGCACGCCGGGATACGCCATCGCCGAGATGATCTTGCCCTGGATCTCGGCCTGGGAATGGATGTAGGCGCCGATCTGCTTAAGGACCTTGGGCAGCTGGCCGCCCATCTCGCCGGCCTGCACGAGGGAAACCCACATCGTGTCGAAGGCCTTCGGGTGCCGCTCGAGGGCGCGGTACAGCGCCGTGCCGCTGGAGACGTCCTTCGTCACCTGGGCGAGCGCGAACTGGAGGGGCTTCGAGCTCGAGTTTTCGCCGAGCAAGGACAGCGCGCGCACCAGCGGGACGCCGCCGTTGAGAAGGGTGGACAGCTGCTCGGCGAAGAAGATCAGATCGCGAAGGGCCGGGGTGCCGCCGCCGCCGCCGGACTTGCCGCCCGCTCCGCCGCTCGCCTTGTCCGCGATGACGGACAGGATGAAATAGCCTTTGGCCTGAAGGGAGTTAATGGCCTCGCTTTCGCTGCCGGCTTCCAGCGCGCCGGAAGAGGTCTCTCCCTTGCTGTCTTGAACCGTATAGGAATACCGTGCCATTATCGTTCCAGTGTAACAGGCGTTGCGGGCCTT
>JAHFCD010000433.1 GCA_023249695.1 Elusimicrobiota bacterium | reverse complement strand
CCACCTTCGCCATCAGGCACTCGGGAAGATAGGTCTTGAAGTCGACGGCGAGCATGCGGTTGACGAAATCCTCGCCCTCGCACGCGGAAAACGCGCTCCGGATATAGCGCAGGGCCTCGCCGATCGACGCGCCGAGGCGGGTCTTGAAGGCCTCGCTGTACAGCGCGGGCTTGTCGTCCTCGGAGAAGAAGCCGACCATCTTGAGATGGCGGCCCGGGAGGTCGGCCGACAGGATCGAGCGCAGGAAGCGCTTGGCGCGCCAGACGTTGCCCAGCGGCGCGTCGTGCTCGGGCAGGAGCTCGGCGCCGGCGCGCAGCGCGGACAGCACGGGGCCCGGCAGCGCGTCGGTCAGGCGCGCGGCCTTCATCGCGAAGTAGCGGATGTAGCCGGCGAAGTTCTCGTCGCCGCCGTCGCCGTTGAGCGCGACGGTGACGAACTTGCGAGTCTCGCGCGCGACGTAGTAGCTCGGCAGCGCCGAGGCGTCGGCGTAGGGCTCGCCGTAATGCCAGGCGAGCTTCGGGAGCACGTCGGCCATCTCGGTCTTGACGATGAACTCGCTGTGGTCGGTCTTGTAGCGGTCGGCGATCAGGCGCGCGTACTTGACCTCGGAAAAGCGTTCTTCGTCGAAGCCGATCGAGAAGGTCTTCACCGGCTTCGACGAGAGCTGGGACATCAGCGCGACGATGATCGAGGAGTCCACGCCGCCGGACAGGAAGGCGCCGAGCGGCACGTCGGAGATCATGCGCAGGCGCGTCGCCTCCGTCAAGGTAGAGCGCAGCAGGCCCTTGGCCTCCTCGAAATCGTCCGTGATCGGCTTCTGGCCGAGCGGCAGGTCCCAATAACGGTCCACCGCTATTTTCCCGTCCTGCCACGTCAGAGTGTGCGCCGGCGGGAGCTTGCGCACCGAGGCGTAGATCGAGCGCGGGGACGGGATGTATTGGAGCGTCAGGTACATGTCGACGGCCACGGGATCGATCTCGCGGGACAGGGACGGGTCGAGCGCGAACAGGCAGCGCAGCTCCGAGCCGAACAGCAAGGTCCCGTCGGGCCTCATCGCGTAGCACAGCGGCTTCTTGCCGATGCGGTCGCGCGCGATGAACAGGCGGCGCTTCGTCTTGTCCCACACCGCGAGCGAGAACATGCCGCGCAGCTTGTCCACGCATTTCGGCCCGAGGTCCTGGTACAGCGCGAGGATGACCTCGGTGTCGGACTTCGTCTTGAACACGTGCCCCTTCGCCTCGAGCTCGGCCCGCAGCTCGAGGTAGTTGTAGATCTCGCCGTTGAGGATGACCCACAGCGACTCGTTCGCGTAGGAGATCGGCTGATGGCCGGAGTTCAGGTCGATGATCGCCAGGCGCCGCATCGCCAGGCCGACGGGCGCGTCGACGTGGTAGCCCTCGTCGTCGGGGCCGCGGTGCGCGATCGCGTCGTTGGCGCGCTTGAGGACCCCCTTATCGGGAGCCCGCCCGTCTCCGTAAACGACGCCGCAGATGCCGCACATGGATGCTTAAAACGGCAGCCGCGATCTCAGGAAGTGCCGGTCTTCCTTGGGGAGCAGCCGCCAGAAGGTGATAGTGTACAAGGCCCCCGCCGTGGCGCACAAGGCGAAGAAGGAGATCCAGCCCGTCACGTACACCCGCAGGGGCCACGAGAGCGCGAGCAGGACGGCGACGCCCGCGGACGCCGGGATCATCGTCTCGCGCGCGAAGCGGGCCCAGGTCAGGTCGAGCAGGCGCGCGTGCACGAACGAGACGAACACGATCGTGGAGACCGCCTGCGCGAGGAGGCCGCCGAGCGCCGCGCCGAGCAGGCCCCAGCGCGGGATCATCCACGGCCACAGCGCGAGGCACACCAGGGCCTGCAGCCACGCCGCCGCCGAGGGCCACCAGCCGTCCTTGCGCCCCGCCGCGACGGAGGTGGGCAGGAAGGAGAACAGCGCGAAGGCCTGCGTCGCGACGAGCAGGCGGGCGGGCCACACGCTCGTGTCGCCGAAGCTGCCTCCGAGCCAGAGGGACAGGAACTGCGGCATCAGGCAGAAGAGCAGCGCGTAGGCCGGGACGATCAGGCCGATCAAGGTCCGCGAGGCTCGCAGATAGAGGCGCGCGGGCGTCTCCGGCCCCTCGTGAGCGGCGAGGCCGCCCATGACGGGCACGAGGGCGGCCGACGCCGTCGCGGGCAAGGTCTGCACGCGCGAGAGCACGCTGGCGGGCACGGCGTACAAGGTGAACTCGGACATCGAGCGCAGGCCGGCGACGAAGGCGCGGTCGAGCTGGCCGCTGACCATCTGCGCCAGGGCCGCGGGCCAGAAGCCGATCGAGTAGCGGCCGAACGCGGAAAACGACAGGCGCCCGCCATGATCGGGGACCGAGCGGCGCGCGCGCAGCACGCCGTAGAGGCCGAACAGAGCGACGAGCGCGTGCACCGCGACGAAGGCGGCGGCCGCGGCTCCCAGGCCGCGGCCGACCGCGAGCGCGCTCAGCACGCCGAACGGAATCAGGATGCCCTGCAGCACGGCGGCGGCCGACTGCCACTGAAACCGGTGCAGGCCCTGGAACGCGGCGCCGGCCCAGGCCGTCACGGAGGCGAACACGGCCCCGAGCGCGGCCGCGCGGATCATCCAGGCCCCGTGAGAGCGGTAATAGCCCGGCACGGTGAAGACGCTCCCGACGAGCGCGGGCGCCGCGATCCACAGCACGAGCGCCCCGAGGGCCGCCCCGCCGACGATCAGCAGGGCCCCGTGGCGCAGGGAGTCGTCGAGCGCGCCGCGCTTGCCCTCGGCCGACGACTGCGCCGCGTAGCGCACGAGGCCCGCGCCCGCGCCGAAATGCAGCGCGCCGACCCAGCCCGCGGCCGACTGCATGAGGAGATAGAGGCCGTACGCCTCGACGCCGAAGCCGTGCA
>JAHFCD010000024.1:6596-11078 GCA_023249695.1 Elusimicrobiota bacterium | reverse complement strand
GCCCTGCCGGGCGTGGCCGCGGCCGACCCGAGCCGAGTCTACACCGCGCTGCGCACGCCGAACGATCCGTCGGTCAACGCCCAGTACGCGCTCTCCCAGGTGTCGGCCTTCGCCGGATGGGAGTACGAGGTCGGGGGCTCGTCGCGCGTGACCGTCGCCGTGATCGACACCGGGATCGACGGCACCCATCCCGATCTGAGCGCGAAGCTGACGAACACGGTGAGCAAGGCCTTCGATCCCAACAGCGGCGCGATGACCGCGAACAATCCGCCGACCCCGGCGTGCAACCACGCCACGCGCGTCTCCGGCGTCGCCGCGGCGTCCACCGACAACGGCACGCAGGTCGCGGCCATGTCCTGGAACGCTCAGCTCCTGTCCTTGAAGGTCTTCACCAACGCGAGCTGTCCCGCCGTCGGCTGCACCGACGCGGGCTGCCTCACCAATGATCCCGGCATCATCCAGGCGATCAGCTACGCGACGACCGTGGTCAATACCGCCGCGTACGGCCGGATCGTGGTCAACCTGAGCCTCGGCGGCTCGGGGGCGTGCCCCGGCGCGGTGCAGACTTCGATCACCGACGCGATCGCCAAAGGCGTCGTCATCGTGGCCGCCGCCGGCAACGACGGCGGCGCGGTCAACAACCCGGGAAATTGCGCGGGCGTGATCCCCGTCGGCGCGACGGACTCGAACAACAACGTCGCCTCGTTCTCCTCGCGCGGCACGGAGCTCGCCAACAACGGCCTGGTCGCTCCCGGCGTCTCGGTCCTGACCACCGACCAAGGCGGCGGCACGGCGAACGCGACCGGCACCTCGTTCTCCGCGCCGATGGTCTCGGGCCTCGCCGCGCTGATCCTTTCGGCCAAGCCGTCGTTTACGCCCGCTCAGGTCTCCGCCGCGCTGCGCGGCGGCACGGATTCGATCGGCGTGTCGGGCCTGGGCGTCGCGGGCGCGGGCGCGCTGGGAAACTCGACCGGCGCCGGCCGCATGGACGCGTACCGCGCGATGCGGCTCGCGGTCAAGGGCACTTTGGCCGGCTTCGACGGCCAGGAGAAGCCGATCGCTTTCCCGAACCCGTTCAAGCCGAACGAGACCGGGACGGTCGCCTTCGCGATCCCGCCCTCGCTCCAGGGCGCGTCGATGGTCATCAAGATCTACACGCTCGACGGAACCTTCGTGAAGACGGTGACGGGCCTCACGTGGGACGGCAAGAACACCGAGGGCACGCCCGTCGCGAGCGGCACCTACGTGTTCCTCGTGACGACCTCGGCCGGGACCGGCCGGGGCCGCGTGTCGGTTCTGAGATGAGCGTGCTCGCCTTCAACGCGACGCGCAACGCGCCCGTCGCGGCGAAAGTCGAGACGGCGGACACCGCCGCGTCCCGCAGCAAAGGGCTGCTCGGCCGGGCCTCGCTGGCGGCCGACGAGGGGCTCTGGATCGTGCCGTGCCCGATGATCCACACCTTCTTCATGCAGTTCCCGATCGACGTCCTCTTCCTCGACGCGGACCTCACGGTGCGCCGGGTGATCGAGGACCTGCGCCCGTGGCGGCTCTCGCCGTGGGTGCTGTCGGCGCGCAGCGTGCTCGAGCTCAAGGGCGGCGTGCTCCAGGGCTCGGTGCGGGTCGGCGACCGTCTCGAGATGAGGCCCTCGTGAACGTCGAGACGAAGCCCGAATTTCCGACGCCTTCCGGCATCGACATCAAGCGCTATTACGGCGCGGACACGGCGACGCCCGGGGACATCGGCCGCGCGGGGGAGTATCCCTTTACGCGCGGCATCCAGAAGACGATGTACCGCGGCCGCCTCTGGACGATGCGCCAGTACGCCGGCTTCGGCACCGCCAAGCAGACCAACGAGCGCTTCCGCTGGCTTCTCGAGCAGGGCCAGACGGGCCTCTCGACCGCGTTCGACCTGCCGACCCAGATCGGCCTCGACGCCGACGACCCGAAGGCCAAGGGCGAGGTCGGCCGCGTCGGCGTGCATATCGGCACGATCGACGACATGGAGATGCTTTTCGACAAGATTCCGCTCGAGAAGGTCTCCACGTCGCTGACGATCAACGCGACCGCGTCGGTCCTGCTCGCCTTCTACGTCGCGGTCGCCAGGAAGCGCGGCATTTCCTTGCGGGACCTGAAAGGCACCTTGCAGAACGACATTCTCAAGGAGTTCATCGCGCGCGGCACCCAGGTCTTTCCCGTCGGGCCGAGCCTGCGCCTGTGCGCCGACAGCATGGAGTGGTCGTTCAAGAACACGCCGCAGTTTCACCCGATCTCGATCTCCGGATATCACATCCGTGAAGCGGGTTCCGATGCCGTGCAGGAAGTCGCGTTCACGTTCGCCAACGCGCGCGTGTACATCGAGAGCCTGCTGAAGCGCGGCATCAAGATCGACGAGATGGGTCCGAAGCTCGCGTTCTTCTTCGGCTGCCACAACCACTTTCTCGAGGAGATCTCGAAGTTCCGCGCCGCCCGCCGCATCTGGGCGCGCCTCATGAAGGAGGAGCTGGGCGCGGCCGACCCCAAATCGCAGTCGCTGCGCTTCCACGTGCAGACCTGCGGCTCCACGCTCACCAGCCAGCAGCCGCTCAATAACGCGATGCGCGTGGCCTGGCAGGCGATGGCCGCGGTCCTGGGCGGGGCGCAAAGCCTGCACACCAACTCCTACGACGAGGCGCTGTCCCTGCCCTCCGAGGAGAGCGCGTCGCTGGCGCTGCGCACCCAGCAGATCCTGGCCCACGAGACCGGCGTGACCGACACCGTCGACCCGGTGGCCGGCTCCTGGGCGATCGAATCGCTGACCAACGAGATCGACGCGCGCGTCAGCGCTAAGCTCGCGGAGATCAAGGCCGCGGGCGGCATGCTCGCGCTCATCGAGGACGAGGTTCCGCAGAAGGAGATTCAAGAGGCTTCCTACCGGTGGCAGCGCGAGGTCGAGGAAGGCCGCCGCAAGATCGTCGGCGTGAATACCCTGCAGATCGACGAAAAGAACTCTTCCTCCGCCAAGCGCTTGAAGGTCTCCCCGAAGCTCGAGGCCGAGCAGGTGAAGCGTTTGAAGGCGTTCCGCAAGGCCCGCGACTCCAAGGCCGCGGCGGCCTCGCTCGTCCGCCTCGAGAAGGCCGCCCGCGCCGTCGATCAGAATTTATTTCCGGACATCCTGAATGCCGTCGAAGCCCGCGCGACCATCGGCGAGATCTTCGGAACCTTGCGTTCCGTCTTCGGAGAATACCATGGCGGTTAAAGGACTTCAGCGGCGCAAGACGGTTTCGGAGGTCCTCGCGGAGCGCAAGCTCCTCGACGCGGAGCAGCTCGCCAAGGTCGCGGCCGAGGCGTCGAAGTCCGGGAAGAGCTTTCAGCAGGCGGCCATCGACGCGGGCCTGATCGGCAAGGCTCAGCTCTTGAAGGCGTTGTCTGAAGACTGGCAGGTCAAGGCCGTCGACCTCCTGCAGATGGACGTGGACGCCGAGGTGGCCAAGATCATCCCCGAGGCCGTCGCGCGCCGCCACGTCGCGATCCCGTTCGCCAAGGAGGAAAGCGTTCTGTTCGTCGCGATGGCCGACCCGCGGGACTTCTTCGCCGCCGAGGACATCCAGCTGCGCACCGGTCTCGAGATCCAGCCGTACCTGGCGCTGCCGACCGACATTCTCGCGGCGCTCGACGCGTCCTACGGCCGCGGCGAGGGCGAGGCGCTCAACCGCCTGATGACGGACGTCGCCAAGAGCGAGGCGGCGGTTCCCGACGGCGACGGAATCGAAGTTCAGAAAGAAGCGGTGAAGTCCGACATCAGCGACATCGACGCCTCGGCGCCCGAGGTCGAGAAGTTCGTCAACGCGATCATCCTGACCTGCATGTCGATGAAGGCCTCGGACATCCACATCGAGCCCTTCGAGGACCCGACCGGCAAGAACTCCAAGATCCTGCTGCGCTACCGCGTCGACGGCCTGCTGCTGCCCGGGACGTTCTCCGTGCCGTGGAGCTACCGCATGGCGATCGCGGCGAAGATCAAGATCATGACGAACTCGATGAACATCACCGAGCGCCGCATCCCGCAGTCGGGCCGTATTCAGATCCTGGCGCAGGGAAAACCGATCGAATTCCGCGTCGAGATGGTGCCGACCGTCTACGGCGAGTCGTGCGTCATGCGTATTCTCGACCGCGCCAGCGTGCAGGTCGACATCATGAAGATGGGCTTCCTCGAGGACACTCTCGGCAAGCTCCTCGGCCTGCTCAAGGGCATCGGCGGCAAGAAGAACTTCGGCCTCATCGTCGTCTGCGGACCCACGGGCTCCGGTAAATCGACGACGCTCTACGCCTGCCTCAACCACATCAACCGGCCCGATATTAAAATCCTGACCGCGGAAAACCCGGTCGAGTACAACCTCGACGGCATCGTCCAGGTCCCCGTCAACCCCGACGTCAAGCTCGGCGGCGACAAGAAGTTCGACTTCGCCGCGGCGCTGCGCTCGTTCCTGCGTCTCGACCCCGACG
>JAHFCD010000024.1:0-6586 GCA_023249695.1 Elusimicrobiota bacterium | reverse complement strand
GATCCGCGACGAGGAGACCGCGCACATCGCGATGGAAGCCGCGATGACGGGACACCTCGTCTTCTCGACCATCCATACGAACGACGCCGCCTCGACGATCTCGCGCCTGACCGACATGGGCCTGCCCGCGTTCATGGTGGCCACGACGATCAAGGCCGTCCTCGCCCAGCGCCTCTCGCGCCGGCTGTGCTCCTGCAAGGTGCCGCACGATCCGACGCCCGATGAGATCAAGATCTTCGAGGAGAACAAAGTCGAGCTCCCCAAGGACATCAAGCTCATGGGGCCGCCGAAAGGCGGCTGCGACAACTGCAAGACTCTCGGCTACAAGGGCCGCGTCGGCATGCACGAGATCCTCATCATGAGCGATACGCTTCGGACCTACTGTCTCAAGGACGTCGCCGCCGACAACGTCCGCCGAGAGGCGGTGAAGGAAGGGATGCGCCTGATCGTCCAGGACGGCCTCGAAAAGGTCAAGATGGGCCTGACGACCTGCCGCGAAGTCATCGGAGGCACGGACTAAGCCATGGCTAAAACGAACGCGAACCCCGCCGGGCCCGAAATGAACGTCGACTTGGCCCTCGAGCTTTTTTCCATCGCCGGGTCGTTGAATTCGACGACCGACCTCGACTTCCTGCTCCAGAAGATCGGCGCCGCCGCCGAGCAGCTTCTCGACTCGGAGGCGAGCGCGATCATGCTCGTCACCGACGACAAGAAGCACCTGTTCTTCCGCGTCGCCTCCGGCGAGCAGGCCAAGGCTCTCCGGACGATGACCTTGCCGATCGGTCAGGGCATCGCCGGCTGGGTCGCCCAGAACCGCAAGCCGGAGACCGTCAACGACACGAAGAGCGACCCGCGCTTCGCCGGCAAGTTCGACAAGGCCTCCGGCTTCACGACGCGCTCCCTGCTGTGCGTGCCGATGCTGTTCCGCGGCGAGCTCGTCGGCGTCGTCGAGGTCCTCAACAAGCGCGAAGGCGGCTACGGCGAGGGCCACGTCGGCCTACTGTCGAGCCTCGCGAACCTCGCCTCGGTCGCGATCGTCAACGCGAAGATCATGGCCGAGCAGAAGAACTTCTTCTCGCACGTGCTCGAGCTGCTGACCGCGTCGATCGAGACCTCTCGCCCCGGCCTCGAGAACTACCCGATCCGCGCGGCGAAGCTCGCCTGCTCGATCGGCCGCGCGCTCGAGGTGGACGAATACGACTACCGCATGCTCTATTACGCGGGCGTCCTGCACAAGATCGGCTATGTCGCCTTCAAGAGCCCGCGCCTGCTCGCCGATCTGGGCGTGACCAGCGCCTCCGATGAGATGCTGCCCGCGTTCTCGGCGCGCATGCTCGAGGGGATCAAGATGCTCGACGGCGCGATTCCCATGATTCGGCATCACAAGGAGCGCTACGACGGCACCGGCTACCCGGGCAAGCTCGTGGGCGACGCGATCCCGTTCGGCGCGCGGATCCTCGGGCTCGTCGTGAAGATGGAGGAGCTGCGCACGGCGGGCCTGCGGGACGCGGCTCTCGGCGCGCAGGCCTTGAAGGAAGCGCACGCCGGAGCGGGCAACTCCTATGACCCGAAGGTCGTCGAGGCCTTTGCCGCGGTCCTGGAATCCCAAGGGGGGACCTGGTAATGGACAAGCCGCTTCGCGTTCTCATCGCCAAACCCGGGCTCGACGGCCACGACCGGGGCGCCAAGGTCATCGTGCGGGCCCTGCGCGACGCCGGGTTCGAGGTCATCTACACCGGAATCCGCCAGACGCCCGAGATGATCGCGGCCGCCGCGATGCAGGAGGACGTGGACGCGGTCGGGCTGTCGCTCCTTTCGGGCGCGCATCTGACGTTGTTTCCGGCGATCTGCAAGGAGCTCAAGAAGAAGGGCCTCAAGGACGTCCTTGTGTTCGGCGGCGGCATCATCCCCGATGAGGACATCCCCGTGCTCAAGAAGGCCGGCGTGGACGGCGTCTTCGGGCCCGGCACGCCGCTGCAGACCATCGTCGACTACCTCAAAGGGAAGCTGGCCGTTGCCCAGTAAAATCGCGCCGTTGGAGCTCGTCAAGCGCGTGCGCCGCGGCGATCACGCGGCCGCCTCGCGCTCCCTGTCGATCGTCGTCAACGACGAGAAGGACTCCGAAATCCTCGCCAAGGAATTCTTCAAAGCCTCGGGCTCCGCGCAGAAGGTCGGTGTCTCTGGCCCGCCCGGCGTCGGCAAGTCCACCTTGACCGGCCGCCTGATCGGCCGCTACCGGGCCGACAAGCTCAAGGTCGGCGTGCTGATGGTGGACCCGAGCTCCTCGATTTCGGGCGGCGCGTTTCTCGGCGACCGCCTGCGCGTGATGGAGCACGCCACCGACAAGGGCGTTTTCATCCGTTCGCTCGCCTCGCGCGGGATGATCGGCGGCCTGACCTACGCGATCTTCGGCGCGATCCACGTGCTCGAGACGCTCGGCTGCGACAAGATCCTCATCGAGACCGTCGGCACCGGCCAGGACGAGGTCGAGATCGCCTCGGTGGCCGACACCGTCCTCTACGTCACGACGCCGTCGATGGGCGACGAAATACAGGCCATGAAGGCCGGCGCCATGGAAATCGGCGACATTTTCGTCGTGAATAAAGCCGATCTCGCCGGCAAGGACAAGGCGATCGCGGACCTCAAGGCGGCGCTGGGCCTCGGCCACTCCGCGGGCCAGGCGGTCAAGGCCTGGGAGCCGCCCGTGCTGGCGGCCTCCGCCAAGAACGGGGAAGGCATCCCGGAACTTGTACGTGAGCTCGACGGCCACTGGAAGCACCTGAAGGCCTCGGGCGAGGGCCGCCGTCGTTTGAAGCTCCAGCACGCGACCGAGCTCCAGTTTTGGATCCAGCGCCGCGTCATCAAGAGCGCGCTCGAGCGCGTGACCGACAAGATCCTGGAAGACATGGTCCTGCGCAAGACCGATCCGGCCAGCATCGGGCGCAAGCTGCTGAAGGCCTGATGAAGCTCCACCACATCGGCGTCGCCGTGACGAATCTCGACGAGGCGATCGCGCGCCACGCGAAGGTCGGCCTCAAGCTCGTCCACCGCGAGACGGTCCCTTCCCAGCAGGTCGAGGTGGCCTTCGTCGGCGAACGCCCCTGGATCGAGCTCGTCGCCGGGACGCATCCCGAGTCCGGGGTGTCTCAGTTCATAGCCAAGCGCGGGCCGGGCCAGCATCATCTCGCTTTCGCCGTCCCGAGCATCATCGAGGAGCTGGCGCGCCAGGAGCACGCAGGCGCGCGGCTCATCGACAAGGAAGCCCGTCCCGGCGCCTGGGGCCACATGGTCGCTTTCCTGCACCCGAAGGACCAGGGCGGCGTGCTGATCGAACTCGTGGAGGAAAGGCATTGAGCGAAAAGAAAGAACGCCCTCTCGTTTCCCCGAAAACGCAGCTGCTGCTGGACAAGAAGGCCAAGGTGGAAGCGGGCGGCGGCCCCGAGCGCCACGCGGCGCAGAAGTCCCAGGGCAAGCTCGGCGCGCGCGAGCGCATCGACATGCTCGTCGACGACGACAGCTTCGAGGAGATCGACGCCCTCGTCGAGACCCGCGCGACCGATTTCGGCCTCGACAAGAAGTACATGGCCGCGGACGGCGTGATCACCGGCTTCGCCCGTGTTAATGGGAGGCCTGTGTGCCTCTATGCCCAGGACTTCACCGTGGTCGGCGGCTCGCTCGGGCTCGCGCACGCGATGAAGATCTGCAAGGCGATGGACATGGCGATCACGGCCGGCGTGCCGGTGATCGGCCTTTGCGACTCCGGCGGCGCCCGCATTCAGGAAGGCGTCGAGTCCTTGGGCGGCTACGCCGAGATTTTCTATCGAAACGTGGACGCGTCGGGCTATGTCCCTCAAATTTCCGCGATCCTCGGCCCTTGCGCCGGCGGCGCCGTGTACTCGCCCGCCCTGACCGACTTCATCTTCATGGTCGAGGGCACCAGCCACATGTTCATCACGGGCCCCGAGGTCGTGAAGGCCGCGACCGGCGAGACCTGCGATTTCGAGACCTTGGGGGGGGCCGACACCCACGCCCGCCTGTCGGGCGTGTGCCACTTCACGGCCGGCTCGGAGCACGATTGCTTCCGCCAGATCCGCGAGCTGCTCGATTTCCTGCCGCAGAACTGCCGCGAGAAGCCGAAGGCGGTCATGCCCAGCGACGACCCCAAGCGCGAGAGCGAGGTGCTCGAGCGCGTCGGCGACCTGGAGCCCAAGAAGGCGTATAAGATCCACGACGTCATCTGGGAGATCGCCGACGGCCACCAGTTCTTCGAGGTCCAGAAGGGCTTCGCGCGCAACCTCGTCGTCGGCTTCATCCGCCTCGACGGCGAATCGATCGGCGTCGTCGCCAACAACCCCCAGGTGCTCTCCGGCGCGCTCGACATCGACGCCTCCGAGAAGGGCGCCCGCTTCATCAACTTCTGCGATTCCTTCAACATTCCGCTGCTGACGCTCGTCGACGTCCCCGGCTATTGGCCCGGCCTCGAGCAGGAGCACGGGGGGATCATCCGGCGCGGCGCGAAGCTCCTGTACGCCTATTGCCGCGCGACGGTGCCTAAAGTCACCGTGGTGCTGAGAAAAGCGTATGGCGGGGCGTACGACGTGATGAGCTCGAAGCACATCCGCGGCGACATGAACTTCGCCTGGCCGTGCGCCGAGATCGCCGTGATGGGCCCCCAGGGCGCCGTCAGCATCCTTTATAAGAGCGAGCTCAAGGCCTCCAAGGACCCGGACAAGCGCCGGGCCGAGCTCGTGGCCGAGTACGTGGAAAAGTTCGCCTCCCCGTTCCAGGCCGCCAAACGCGGCTACATCGACGAGGTCATCGAGGCCCGCAAGACCCGTCCCAAGGTCATCCGGGCGTTCAAGTTCTTGAAGGGGAAGAAGGTCGCTCGCCTCCCCAAGAAGCACGGCAACATTCCGTTATGAAATGGTGTCAGGCCTACCGGTTTATGCATTTCTTTTGATCCGCGGATTCGCGGAGAAATGAATAAACCGGTAGGCCTGACACCACACCTTATAGGAGGACTCATATGGCTCGAACGAAAGTGACGGTGATCGGGGCTGGAAACGTCGGGGCGACGCTCGTGCAGCGCCTGGCGGAGATGGAAGTGGCCAACGAGGTCGTGGTCGTCGACATTCCCGCGACGGAAGGCATGCCCGCGGGCAAGGCGCTCGACCTGCTGGAGAGTGGTCCCGTCGTGGGCTACGATACCAAGATCACCGGGACCACTTCCTATGAACCCACCGCTGGGTCCGACATCGTGGTCATCACGGCCGGCATCCCGCGCAAGCCGGGCATGAGCCGCGACGACCTTCTCAACACGAACGCGAAGATCGTCGCGTCCGTCACCGAGAACGTGGTCAAGTTCTCCCCGAACTGCATCCTGATCATCGTCTCGAACCCGCTCGACGCGATGTGCCAGGTCGCGCTGAAGACCTCGAAGTTCCCGAAGCACCGCGTCATCGGCATGGCCGGCGTCCTCGACTCGGCGCGCATGCGCTGGTTCATCGCCGAGGCGCTCGACGTCTCGATGGAGAGCGTTCACGCGATGGTGCTCGGCGGCCACGGCGACACGATGGTCCCGATGCCCCGGTTCTCGACGGTCAACGGCATCTCGATCACGGAGCTGCTTCCTAAAGAGAAGATCGAGGCGATCAACCAGCGCACCCGCGACGGCGGCGCCGAGATCGTCAAGCTGCTGAAGACCGGCTCGGCGTACTACGCGCCGTCGGCGGCCGCGGCCGAGATGGTCGAGGCGATTCTCAAGGATAAAAGAAAGATACTCCCGTGCGCGGCGCTTCTCGAAGGCGAGTACGGCGTGGACGGCGTCTTCGTGGGCGTGCCCTGCAAGCTCGGCGCCCGCGGCATCGAGTCCATCATCCAGCTGAACCTCACGGTCGAGGAGCGCGCGTCGCTCCTGAAGTCGGCCGGCGCGGTGAAGGAGCTCGTCGGAGCCTTGAAATAAATTGCTGCTAGCCGTCGACGTCGGGAACACCAACCTGACCGTCGGAGTCTTCGCCGGGGATCGGCTGATTCGCCAATGGCGCATCATGACCGATCTCCGGCGATCCTCTGATTGGTATGCGCGGGCCTTGAAATGCCCTTTCCGCAAGGTGGCGGGCCTTCCGGCGCGCGCCGTCGTCGGTTCCGTCGTCCCCGGCATGGACCGCGTGGTTTCCGGGGCGGTCTTCAAGGCCTTCGGCTTTAAGCCTTCATTCATCACGCCGCGGTCGCCGCTGGGCCTGGCCTTGAAGGTGAAAACGCCGACGCAGGTCGGCGCGGACCGGATCCTCAACGCGTTGGCCCTGCGCGAGCTGTTCGACGGCCCCTCGATCGCGATCGACTTCGGCACCGCGACGACGTTCGACTGCGTGGACGCCAAGGGCGCCTACATCGGCGGGGCGATCTTGCTCGGGCCCAACTCCGCCGCGCGCGCGCTGCATGAGTTCACCGCGAAGCTCCCGTTGATCCGGGTGCGCAAGCCGCGCACCGTCATCGGCAAGGACACCGAGCATTGCCTCGAGGCCGGGCTGTACTTCGGCTATCTGGGGATGATCCGCGAGGTCTTGACCCGCACGAAGGCGGAAAT
>JAHFCD010000432.1 GCA_023249695.1 Elusimicrobiota bacterium | reverse complement strand
GACCAACGCCGCGGTGGTCCTCGCCGCGATGGGCGCGATCAACAGCCGGCTGTCGCCTCTGGCGCCGGTGCGGGCGGGGGAGGTCGAGCCGTGGCTGCTGCGCCGGGCGGGCGACTCGCTCGGGCTCCCGGGCGGGACCGTCACCTCGGAGATGGTGGCCGGCCGCCTCATCGAGCTGGGCCAGCAGCGGCTGACCCAGGAGCTGGATCGCCGGCTCGCTCCCGCGATCGACCGCCTCGTCGCGTCGGGCTCCTACGACCGAGGCCAGATCACGATGGCCGTGTTCGGCTCCATGCCGCCGGCGGCGGCCGACGCGCTGCGCGCGCGCTTCGGCGCGAACCTCGAGGGCCTGCTGCCGCCCGCGGGCGCGACCGCCGAGCAGATGCGCGCGTTCATCACCCAGAGGCTCGGCGCGGAGATCTCCGCGGCCTTGACGGGCGAGTTCCGCGGCGCCGCGGCGCGCGCGGTCGCCGAGATGACCTCGTGGGCCGCGGACCTGCTGCGCCGCGAGCTGAACCTCGCGACGATCCAGCTCATGCTCGCCGCCGAGGAGCTCGACCGCCTGACGGTCGATCACGGCCGCAAGGCCGGAGACCTGGGCGTCGAGATGATCGCGCGCTCCTTCGAGCAGCTCGACGCGCGCAAGCGCGACCGGATGACCCGCGGCGTCGTCTCCGCCAAGCGCGAGGCGCTGGCCGACTTCGCCGTCGGCGAGCGCGCCTTGGCCGCGCGCCTGACCTCGATGGGCCGCGAGCGCCTCTCCGAGATGACGCTCGACCCGTCCTGGCCCGCGGGCTTCACGGTCGCCGTCGCCGACGAGCAATGGGCGCCGCTGCTGTCGGCCTACGGCGACGGCGCCTTCTTCGATCTCGTCGCTCGCTGCGCGGCCAAGCGCCGCGCCCTGGGCAAGACCGCGCCGTTCGTCCTGACCTTCGAGTTCGGCGACAAGAGCTCGCTCGGCGGCACCTCGATCTGGAACGAGAAGGACGGGAGCATGAAGATCGTACTCTCTCCGCCGAAGGCGCAGCGCGACGCCGATTTCCGTCTCCGCGGCCTCGAGGACTACCTCAAATAATGAAGGAGCAGGCAAAGCCCGTCGGCTGGCGCGAGCGTCTCAAGGAATTCCTCGCCGCGCTCAAGAACGCTCCGCGGGCGTTCGCCCTTCTGTGGGAAGCCGATCCGAAAAGCACCGTGGGCCTCGGCGCGATCACCGCGGTCGGCGCGGTCCTGCCGGTGTCCCAGGCCTGGGTCACCAAGCTCATCATCGACGGCGTCCTGGAGGCCCTGCGCCTCAAGCTCGCTCCGGCGGAGGGCTTGAAGCTCGTCCTGCCCTACGTGCTGGCCGAGTTCGGCCTGCTTCTCGCGGGCTCGATCAACGGCCAGCTGCGCCAGCTCGCCGACAAGCTCATCAGCCATCGCTTGGGCCACCTGATCAACACGCGCATCATCCGCAAGTCGCTGGGTCTCGAGGCCCGTTTCTTCGAGGACGCCGAGTTCTATGACAAGATGCAGAACGCGCGGCGCCAGTCGGAGTTCCGGGTCATGGCCCTCGTCAACGGGGGCTTTCTCCTGGTCCAGAATCTGCTGACCTTGGCCTCGTTCCTGGCGCTCCTCCTCGCCTTCAACCCGTGGGTGGCGCTGATCCTGTTCGGCGCGGCGATCCCGGCCTTCGTCGTCCAGTGCAGCTACAGCCAGCTGAACTTCCGCCTGGAGACCTGGCGCACGCCGGAGACGCGCAGCATGGCGTACATGGAGCAGCTCCTCACCCTCGACACGACGGTCAAGGAGATCAAGCTGTTCGGCCTCGGCGAGCCCCTGCTCGCGCGCTACGCTAAGATCTTCTGGCGCATCTTCGACGAGGACGCGGCGCTCGCGCGCAGCCGTTCCTTCAAGAGCCTCCTGTGGGGTCTCGTCGCGTCGCTGAGCTACTACGGCGCCTACGTGTGGATCCTGCTCGTCACCTTGTCGGGCCGCATCACGCTCGGCGCGATGACCTTGTACATGACCCTGTTCAGCCAGAGCCAGGGCACCTTCCAGGGCCTGCTCGACAACGTCAACAGCCTCTACGAGAACGGCCTGTTCCTCGAGAACCTGTTCTCGTTCCTGGAGCTGAAGTCCTCGGTCCCCGTGCTCGACCAGGCGTCCCGCCCCGCCGAGGACCCGACCCGCGGCATCGAGTTCCGCGGCGTGTGGTTCCAGTATCCGGGCCGGACGGAGTGGGCGGTGGAGGACCTGACGCTGTCGATCGGCCCGTCGGAGAAGCTCGCGCTCGTCGGCGAGAACGGCGCCGGCAAGACGACCTTGATCAAGCTGCTGCTGCGCCTCTACGAGCCGACGAAGGGCGCGGTGCTGTTCCGCGGCGTGGACCTGCGTTACTTCTCGCCCGAGGAGCTGCATCAGCGCGTCGGCGCCATCTTCCAGGATTTCGTCCACTATCACCTGCCGCTGGGCGAGAACATCGGCTTCGGCGCGATCGAGCATCTCGAGGACCAGGCGCGCATCGAGGCCGCCGCGGCCAAGAGCGGCGCCGACGAGGTCGCCCGCGGCCTGCCCGAGGGGTACCAGGCGATGCTCGGCCGCTGGTTCGACAAGGGCAGCGAGCTTTCCGGCGGCCAGTGGCAGAAGATCGCGCTGGCGCGCGCCTTCATGGGCGACCGCGAGGTCCTCGTCCTCGACGAGCCGACCGCCGCGCTCGACGCCGGCGCGGAGTACGAGATCTTCCGGAGGTTTCAGGAGCTTTCCGAAGGAAAGATCACCTTGCTCGTGTCCCACCGCTTCAGCACCGTGCGCATGGCCGACCGCATCGCCGTGCTGAAGGGCGGACGTATCGAGGAGCTCGGCAGCCACACGGAGCTCCTCGCCCGCGGCGGCGTCTACGCCAAGCTCTTCGAGCTCCAAGCCCAAGG
>JAHFCD010000431.1 GCA_023249695.1 Elusimicrobiota bacterium | reverse complement strand
ATGGAAAGGCAGAGCTATCAGAACCGCGTGCGCATCAAGACCGGCGAGGGGGACCGCTGGATCACGGTTCCGGTCGTCCAAGAGTCGCGGGACGAGCGGATCATGGACAAGCGCATCGACAACAGCCGCGAGGGGCGCTTCCGGTGGAGCCGGAAGATGGCCTTGACCCTCAAGTACGCCTACCAGTCCGCGCCGTACTACCGCGAGTATGAGCCCGGCCTGGCGGAGATCTTCGAGGCGCGCTGGGAGCACCTCGGCGCCCTCAACGGCAGGCTCATCGATTTTTGCCGCGACGCGCTTGGCATCCGCACGCCGATGCTGGCCAGCTCCACGCTGGGCATCACGGGAGCCAAATCGGACATGGTCCTTAATATGTGCCGGGAAGCGGGGGCGGACGCCTATCTCGCCGGCTACGGGGCCTCGCGGTCCTACCTGGACCTGCCGGCCTTCGAGCGGGCGGGGATCCGCGTGCTCTGGCAGGACTTCGATCATCCCCGCTACCGCCAGTACCCCGCCTGCGACGTCTTCATTCCGAACCTGTCCGCGCTCGACCTGATCTTCAACTGCGGGCCCGGCGGCGCCGCGATGCTCCGCGGCGGCAAGGCCGCGGCCGGGGCGGCCGTATGAGCGCGATCGCGGCGGCGCCGCCCGCCGGCCGGCGCGTGGACATCTTGTCGAAGTACGCGGGCGCGACGGTGCTGGCCGTCGGCGCGCACCCGGACGATCTCGAGCTCGGCATCGGCGGCACGCTCGCGCGCTTGAGCCGCGCCGGGGCTCGCGTCGTGATGGTCGTGGTGAGCGTCCCGAGCAGCCTCCGGCGGCGCTCCCGTGAGGCGCGCCAGGCCGCGGACATCCTCGGCTGCGAGCTGCGTTTCCTGACGCCGAACCGCTGCTCGCGCGTGGAGGATCTGAAGACGCACCGGCTGGTGGGGATGATCGACGGCCTCGTCGCCGAGCTTAAGCCCGCGGCGATGTTCACCCATTGCCTCGCCAATCTTCATCTCGACCATAAGCTGGCCTACGAGGCCTGCATGGCGAGCCAGCGCCTGCGGTATTTCGACATCTTCTGCTATTCCCCGACGAGCTGCCATGCCGTGAACATCGCGTTCTATCCGCACGCCTACATCGACATCTCCGACACGATCGACGCGAAGATGCGGGCGATCCGGGTCCATTCGAGCCAGTTCGACTCGCGGGGCCTGAAGACGGAGCGCTACCGCGAGGCCGACGGCCACACCGGACGGATCGTGGGCGTGGACTACGCGGAGGGGATCGAGATCATACGCATGAAGGTGAGCTGAACGGCCGCGCGTCGCGATGAGGAGGGGCCATGAACTACGATGAGGCGTCGCCCAGGGCCGCCCGCCGAACGGGTGGCGAATCCGAGACGGTGACGGAGCACGAGAAGCGCCAGCGCCAGCGCAGCGAGCGGATGCGGAAATGGCGCAAGGAAACCCGCCATCCCCGCACCTCCGACCTCGACGAGCGGACGGAGTTCCCGCTGCAGCGCCGCTTTTCGCCCGGCTGAGCCCGACGGGAATAAATCCTTCACCGAGCCGTGACGCGCCGTCCATGGGCGCTCTCCGTCTATTCTGTTAACGTGGCGTGTCGGTAAAACAGGAAAGGAGAGAAACATGCGCCAGCTTTATATCGTCGTCATGATGTCCGCGGTCGTGCTGCTTCCGGTGAAGGCCCGGAGCCTGACGGCCGACGCGTCCGGAGCGGGAGCCGCGGCGCGATCGCCGCAAAAGGCGGCGTTCGAGCGAGGCTACCGCCTCAAGGAACGCAAGCAGGACGCGCAGGCGCTCGCCGTCTTCAACGCGATCCTGCAGAAGGATCCGGGCAATCATGCCGCCTTGACCGAGGCCGGCTATCTGCACGCGAATCTCAAGCACTACGCCTCGGCGGCCAAGCTCCTGTCGGCGGCGTCCGTCCAGGACCCCGAGAACATGCGCCTGCGCATGGACCTGGGCTATGCGCGGCAGGCCTTGAAGCAGTACGAGGAGGCCAACGAGCAGTTCCTGATCGTCGGCTCCAAGCCCGGCGAGTTCCAAATCACCGCGCAGGCCGCGGCCGCGGAGGTCGAGCGTCTTAGGTCGGCCGGAAATCCGGCGGAGGCCGAGCGGCGCCGCGGGCTTGAACGGGGCTACGCCGCCCTGAACCGCGGGGAAAAGGAGGCGGCGCGTGAGACGTTCGCCGCGCTCGTCGCCCGGGACCCGAGCGACGAGGCCGCCCGCAAGCAGCTCGGCTTCATCCACTTCGACGAGGGGAAGCTCGCGGAGGCGGCGGAGGACTTCGAGGCCGTGCGCGCGCTGAAGCCGAACGACCATCTCGTCGCGCTCCAGCTGGGATACACCTACGACCGCTTGAAGAAGAAGGAGCAGGCGCGGGCGGCTTTCACCGACGCGCTGGGCAGCGCCGATCCCCGGATCCAGGACGCGGCGCGGACGGCGCTGCGGGCGTCCGGCGCGCCGGAGACGTCCGTCCCGGCGACCTCGCTGTAGCGGACCGTCGCGTCGCGAGCGGCCGGCCCGGCGTCGCCGGGCCGGCCGCTTCATTTCGCCCCGACAACTTCACAATAAATGATTGACACCCCGGCTATGGGACCGCGCCCGTCTAAGCGCTATTCTCGCGGCGATGAAGATTCGCGCCGCGTCCCGGTCGGCCACGCTCATTTTCATCATCGCGGCCTCGGCCTCGGCGGCCGGCTCCGGCTCGGACCCCGCCGACAGGCGGGCGAGGCTCGAGCGCGCCTATCTGGAGCTCCGCCAAAAACGCTGGGCGGAGGCGGTCGCGCTCCTCGGAGCGCTCCTGGACGAGGATCCCGGCGACGCGCGGCTGCGCCTGCAGCTCGGCTACGCCCGGCAGGCCCTCGGCGACCGCGCCGCCGCGGCCGACGAGTTCGCGCTCGC
>JAHFCD010000430.1 GCA_023249695.1 Elusimicrobiota bacterium | reverse complement strand
TGGCGCGGCGACCAGCGGGTTCTTTTAGTGGGGCTTTGGTTTTTCGCGGTGGGGTTCGATTTCGGTATCAGGAAGTCGGGGTGGTTCAGGCACTACTCGCAGGTGTGCGGGGCGTGCGGGGAGGCGATGCACATCAACTCCAGGTTCCAGAGGATCAAGTGGCACAGGGAGTGCCGGCGCGAGGGACGCAGGCTGGAATTAAGGCGCGAGAAGCGCGAACGGCATGTGGCGAAGGCTTAGGCTGGCGTGGCGGTGGATGCGGGGCGACCCGGAAGTCCACCTGTACGACGGCCCGGAGTTCGTCGACATAGACCGGCTCCGCGGCAGGAGCTCCTACGAGCTCACGGCCGACGTCACGAGGCGCATGCTCGGGTCCGTGACGCTCGAGGACGCGAGGCACGCGAAGCCGATGAGGGAGGACAGGATCAGGGCGTTCGAGGTCCACATGGGGGCGATATTCAAGGACTTCGTGGAGCCGAGGCTCACCCGGCTGCTGATAGCGCAGCAGGAGCTCATGTCGCTCGGCAGCGAGGAGATGCGCCAGCTGCACCGGTCCGTCCGCGACCAGATAGTGTACGGGCGCGGCTCGATCAACGGCATCATGCTGGTCTACGAGGAGTTCAGGGAGGCGTTCGACGCCTACATGTCGCGGAGCTCGGGAACGGAGCCGTTCGACAAATACAAGCTGTTCCCCGAGCTGTACGCGGACGAGGGGGGTGGCATTAAAAAAGAAAAACCGGAGGGTCAGTAAAGGTCGGCTTGATCTGTTGATCCGCCATCGCAGGGGGCGTCATCCCTGCGTAGATCAACATTAAAGTCAAACATTCAAACAATGAAGATTAAGGTTAAGCAGGAGGACGGGACGGAGGTGGAGCAGGAGGTTTTCACGGACGCCGAGGTGAAGGAGCGCGAGACGGCTGCGCTCGATCAGTGGAAGAAGGACCACCCTGACCAGGGCGAGGCGATGACCAAGATGCAGGAGGACCTGCGCATCGCCAAGGAGGCATTGGAGGCCGTAGGCGGTGACAAGGGTCAGAACTTCATCGCGCTGCGTACCAAGGTGCAGCAGATGGAGGATGCCATCAAGAACTCCAAGAACGAAGCCTTGGCCGAGGTGAACAAGGTCCGCGACGAGATGAGCGGCGCCGCGCTCGATGCGGCAGTCCAGGGACTCGCGGGCGAGGACGCGGAGCTGGCGAAGAAGGTACGGTTCCACTTCGAGACCACGCTCAAGAGCGTCGTTGCGAAGGACAAGGCGGAGCTCACCCGCAAGATACAGCAGGCGTACCTGCTTGCTGCTGGCAGGGAGCCCGACCCGAACATCCTTAGCGGGGCGATGTACGGGTCCGGAGGGGCAGGCCCTGGCGCGGGGGCGGGGGGAGGGTCGGGCGGGGGTTCGCCTCGCAACCCGATCAAGCCGGAGCTCGTCGAGATGGGCAAGAAGTACTTCGGGCTCAGCGACGACGACTTCAAGAAGTTCGACAAGCGGGATTTCAGCAGGACCAAGTAGTCGCTTGGGCTGCAACCATTAAGCATGTAAAAACTCATCAATATGGCGGAAGAAGAAAAGAAGGGGCAGAAGGTAGAGAAGGGGAAGGTGCAGGTGAAGACGACGGGCCGGAAGATACAGGTGGACGCCGACTCTTTGGCGCGCATCCTGGAGGAGAACGAGGACTTCAAGCAGCGCCTGGCGCGCGTCGAGGCGACGGCAGACCTCGGCCGGCTCGAGCATTTCGACGCCAAGACCCGCAAGGTGGGGCCGCTGCGATACCGCCTGTCGACGCACGAGGGCAAGCTGATCACCGGGTGGCGCACCAAGGTCAACAAGATGTGGAAGGACGGCAACATCATGAAGCACCAGCAGGAGTACGAGATCCTGCTCGAGGACAACACGAAGGTCAGCGTCTCCGGGTACGACAACTTCAGCATCACGCGCTACGAGGCGCAGGTGATCGCCGAGCAGGTGAAGCGCGAGACCGAGAACGGATCGACGATCCTCACCCTGAAGATCCTCGGCCTTCCGAGCGCGGAGGACCCGGGCCGCGTGGAGACCGAGGCCAACAAGAGCCCGATGTACGAGGCGCTGAAGCCGCTGTTCGGGCGCGAGGTGTCCATCGACGCCACGTTCGTAAACTAAAGGTCGCAATTAATCGCTTTTCAACTACACATATGGGTAGCACAAAGAAGCCAGCTGCAGCCCCGAAGAAGGAGAAGGCGCCGCGCGTTCGCAAGCCGAAGGCGCCGGAAGCTTCCACCGAGGGCACCGCGACGCAGGGCACGGCACAGGCCGGTCCCGCCGCCGCGGAGCGCGTTTTGCCGCGATACGAGAACGCGCAGGTGACGGAGATCCTCTCGGAGGGCACGACCCACCACCACTGCAAGATGGACGACGGAACCACCAAGCACGTGCCGGTGGAGCTGTTCGCGCCGAAGCAGAAGTCCGAGTAACATGAGAACTGGGCCCGCGTGAGGCGGGCCCTCTTCTTCAACCGATTGCACAAGTAGAGCGATATACTTCATCATTAAAATCAATAAGTAAAAGCATGAGCAAGTTCATTGGATCCCAGGAGGTTGCCGACGTTAAGGTGTCGGGCGAGAAAACGCCGCGAGGCTCCGACATCGTGGAGGTTTTGTATAAGGACGGAAAGCGGGAGCTGATCCCGATGCCGATGTTCGAGGCGATCGGCACCGACGAGGCCGTCGACGACACCAGGCTGCGCGACCTGCGCGTGCTGGCGATCGCCAAGGAGGTCATCGAGGTCTTCGCCGAGTACGACATCAAGTTCAACGAGATCGAGCAGCTGCAGCAGGTCATCAAGTCCACGCAGGACGAGAACTACGTCCGGGCGCAGAACGTGCTGTGGGGCACTCCGGAGAAGCGGTGGCTCGACATGTGGCGCGTGCTGGCCAAGGCCGGCGTC